>DCHN01000013.1:0-2695 GCA_002315995.1 Bacteroidales bacterium UBA1751
GGCAACTCTTTGCAAGAATAATTGGTGTAGTCTTAACCGAATCGCGCCAGTTGCCCCTCACATACGAATGGGCCATGTGACGGCACTCTATTGGTTCCATGTGCTGAATGCTTATGAGTTTGCCTATCATTCCACTCTTTATAGCTTCATACATTGCCCTGAAGTAAGGACTGTACCTTAGAACGTGACAAACTGCAACAACACGCCCATACTTGTGAGCCTGTGCAAGAATTTCCAGACACTCCTTCTCAGTCTGTGAAACAGGCTTCTCAAGCAGAACGTCATAACCCATTTCAAGGGCCTTCATACATGGTCCGTAATGAGTATCGTCAGGTGTGCATATAAGAACAGCATCCGCCATCTTTGGCTGGCGGAATACCTCGCTCCAATCACCGAAACGCATATTCTCAGGAATGCCAAACTTATCTCCCATTGCATTCTTTCGGCTTTCGCGTATATCTGATACACCTACTATCTGCATAGTTTGCGGAAACATCTCAGCATAACCGGAATAGGCTCTTCCTCTATTGCCTGCTCCAATAACAATGACATTCACAGGCGAGTTTACATTGGCCTGCAGAGGTTTGATCTTGAAATCCAGTTCAGGAGATGTGACATCGGTCGAGGTGTCAGTGGTTTTCTCCTCTTGAGAATTTACGATTCCGCTGCATCCAAACAGAGCAGTTCCGGCAGCAAAAAGTCCGGAAAGTTTTATGAATTCTTTTCTGTTCATAATATGTGATTATTACTCTTTTATGGTCAATCTTTGTACAGCCTTGTAGCTGCTGAAGAATTTTCTTGCTATTACACGCAATACAGTATATGAAGGAATAGCTGATACAATTCCAATAAGGCCTCCCACCTGACTTGCAATAATGAGCACAAGGAATATCTCAAGCGGATGCGCCTTAATGCTGTTTGAATATATGAAAGGCTGGAAAAGGTAGGCATCAATGCATTGGGTAACGGCAAAAATACCTAGGATGATTCCAACGAATGGTCCAAGTCCAACAGCTGCTCCGAATGATGTAACGCAGATATACTTTATGGTAAGAGAGAGCGAAAGCCCCAATACGCATCCCATGAGCGGCCCTATATATGGAATGATATTGAGAAATCCCATAAGGAATGCTATACCAATGGAGTAACCGAATCCCATCTTTGCAACAAGAAGGAATCCAAGAAAATAGAGTGTTGAAACACCCAGAATATCAAGTGCCAGCCCAACAAAATATCTTGAAATAAGATTGCCTATTTCATCAAGCGACTCGCTCATAAGCTTCTCATATTTGTCAGGAACAAGAGAGGTGAACATCATTCGTATAATCTGCGGCTTCCTCACAAAGAAGAATGAGATGAATACTGTGGCAAAAAGGGTGACACCAATAAGAGCTATAAGCGAAGTCAATGAACCAACCATTGATGAGATGGAACTCGTATCATATACACTCTTGAGCTGCTCCAGAACAACAGCCTCAATTCTGAAATCAGACCCTACTTGCGGGAAGTATTCAAATATCAATGAATTCACGCCCTGAAGAGGAAGGGCAACCGTATGGGAAAGATTTTCAATATTCGCCGTTGAAATATCACCTATTACATGGCCTATAACAGGTGTTACAATAAGCAGAACAACTGTTATGATTCCAAAAACGGATGCAATGGAGAGAATACCGGCAAGAGCATCAGGCATGTGAAACTTTCCTACACGTATTTTCATCAGTTGCTTGAACAATGGATGTGCAATGAGCGCAAGCACCGCCGCAAGAATAATGAAAAGCAGAACCATTCTAAGGAACCAGCAAATTGTTGCAATAAGGGCTATTACCAGAATGGTAAGAATGAATTTGGCAAGTTTCTCTCTATAAAATGTCTCCATAACGTGAAATATTTCTTCTCAAAGTTAACGATATGTTGCAAAAATTGCAACCACCACCAAATCTATCTTGCAGTAGTGGCAGAATGAGTGAAGCGGTTATCTCCACAACAAAAACGGATTGTATGAAATGTTGTTGTCGTATGTGTCAACTCCGTCAATTCTCTTGATATACCTCACCAACTTTGCGGTAAAAGGCAGCAGAAGTGCCTCATAAACAAGTTTTGAAGCCACCTCACACGCCATTGTGACAAGAATGACCGGAAGTCCGAGAGACCAGAAGAGAATTGGAACGAATATGGCCGAATCTGTTATATCACCAACCACTGACGATAGAATTGCGCGAGATGCGAATCTCCTCCCCTTGTCTGCAACCTTCATCCTGCTCATTACCAAAGCATTCACAGAAGAACCGGCAAGAAAAGCCAGAAGCGAGGCAACAGTAGCAACCGGCGCGGCATGAAAAACGTACGAGAAGGACTCCTGACCGCCCCACACACCAGCAGCAGGCAGCCACAGAACAACCTGCGCAGCAAGGACTACAAAAAGGTTCATGGCAAATCCTGTCCAAATGACAAACAAGGTTTTCCTGTATCCATAAACCTCACAGATGCAATCGTTTACAATATACGAAATGGGGAAGATTATTTGAGATGCACTGAATGTGACAAATCCTCCTATGCACATCAGTTTGGCGGCAAAAAAGTTTGAGGCAATAAGGCAGACGTTGAATACGATTGCCAACAGCATAAAGGTAACGGAAACCTGTTTCATAAATCTTGTTTTTAACGTGGTTACAAGCACACTGAAATCCTGCTT
>DCHN01000013.1:2750-3003 GCA_002315995.1 Bacteroidales bacterium UBA1751
CCAAACTCTAACAAGAATGACTATCTTTGTAAGATTGAACACAATTTATGGAGGAAAAAAATTCTTTTGCAGAAAAAAAGAAAAAGAGATGAACAGAGTATATGAATATATTACAGTGGCCTTCAAGGGCGTGTGCATGGGCGCGGCCGATGTGATTCCAGGGGTGAGCGGCGGCACCATTGCCTTTCTTATGGGCATCTACAGCCGTCTGCTCGGCGCCATAAACTCAATTAACCGCAAGAGCCTTTCGCTG
>DCHN01000013.1:3016-3250 GCA_002315995.1 Bacteroidales bacterium UBA1751
TGCTGCACCTGAAATTCAAACAATTCTTCACTGCGATAGATGGCCTATTTCTCTGCTCACTTATGGCCGGCATCTTTGTGAGCATCTTTTCGCTTGCCAAGGTAATGAAGTATCTTCTTGAATTCCATCCGGTTCCGCTATGGAGTTTCTTCTTTGGACTTATACTTGCATCTGTTGTGGTAATAGCAAGAGGCCTTGACGGATTCAAGTTGAGAAACATTCTGGCATTCATCA
>DCHN01000084.1 GCA_002315995.1 Bacteroidales bacterium UBA1751
GAACCACCTTTACCACCACCCATAGGGAGAGTTGTAAGAGCGTTTTTGAATGTCTGCTCGAAACCGAGGAATTTAAGCATTGAAGGAGTAACTGCCTTGTGGAAACGAAGACCTCCCTTGTATGGTCCAATAGCGCTGTTGAACTGTACACGGTAACCGAGGTTTGTCTGAATCTGACCTTTGTCGTCAACCCAGGTAACACGGAATGTGAAGATTCTGTCTGGCTCAACCATTCTCTCAACGATCTGAGCTTTCTCGAACTCTGGATGCTGGTTGTATACCTCCTCAATAGAATCGAGAACCTCTTTTACAGCCTGCAAGTACTCAGCTTCGCCTGGGTGTTTAGCCTCAAGCTTGGCCATTATTTCTGATACTTTCATGATGAAATAAAATTATTAAAGTAAAAAATTGTTATTGTTAATATTTAGTTAACTCTTCTTGTTATTCAACCTTCCAGGTTGCACCGCTATTAAGCAGTTCATCAACCGATTTGATCTTTGCCTTTGACTTCACGTCGCATACCTGATTCCAGAGGTTCTCATCGTATGTCTGATCCTCTACATCTCTTATTACTCCAAGAGCAACAGGGAAATCAGGATACTTCATATTCACAAGCATTGTATGTATACCTACATTGTCTGAATGTGCATCATGAACGAGAATATCCTTCTCGGTTATGCCGTTCTCGCCAATCTTTACAACTTTGAGCTGGAGGCTCTCCCTGTCGAGAATAATACCTTTGTCTCTGTTCTTTCCAAAGATCATAGGCTCGCCATGACGGAGGGTGATTGTTGTTTCAGCCCTGTTCTCCCTGTCTGACCACTCCTTATGTGTACCATCGTTGTAAATCACGCAGTTGGTGCACATCTCAATAATTGAAGCTCCCTTATGCTTGGCAGCTGCCGGAATAATCTCCTGGTTGAGTGCCAGATCATAGTCGAGACTCCTTGCAAAAAATGTTCCTCTTGCACCAAGAACCAACTGGCCAGGTGTAAACGGCTGCTCAATGGTACCGTAAGGGGATGTCTTTGTAACAAGACCGAATTTTGAAGTTGGTGAATACTGACCTTTTGTCAATCCATAAATTCTGTTGTTGAAAAGAATCACATTGATATTGATGTTTCTTCTAACAGCATGAATAAAGTGGTTACCGCCAATGGCGAGTGAATCACCGTCACCGGTCATCTGCCAGACAACAAGCTCAGGGTTTGCAACCTTGATACCTGTTGAGAGTGCAGTTGCTCTACCATGAATACCATGGAATCCGTATGTATCCATATAGTATGGGAAACGTGAAGAGCATCCGATACCTGATACAAAAACCAGTTTCTCCTTGTTGCATCCCAGTTCCTCGCATACTGTAGGCATTGACCTCAATACAGATGCCAATACAGCGTGGTCACCACAACCTGGGCACCATTTTACCTCCTGGTCACTCTTGAAATCCTGTGTTGTATATTTCATAATTGATCTGTTTTCTAAGTTTTACAATGCCTTTACTGCTGCAACTATTTCTGATACCATGAACGGCTGCCCCTGTACCTTGTTGAGCTGCTCATATTTGAAGCCAGGCTCCTTTGCTCTGAGATAGTTCACAAAGTGACCGCTGTTGAGCTCGCATACAATAATCTTCTTGAATTTTGAGAATACCTCAGCAGTATTCTTTGGAAGAGGATTGATGTAGTCGAAATGAGCGAATCCAACATTCTGACCCTCAGCAAGAAGTTCCTTTGTAGCGGTATACAAATGGCCGTATGTGCCACCCCAGCCAACAATGAGTGTATCACCGCTCTTGTTGCCCATAACCTCAAGTTCAGGAATGCAGTCAGCAACCTTTGCAATCTTTTCAGCTCTTGCAGCAACCATCTGCTCATGAACCAGAGCGTCTGATGAAACTGCGCCTGCAGGTGTCTTCTCAAGACCACCAACTCTGTGCTCAAGACCAGGTGTTCCAGGGAGAGCCCACTTTCTTACAAGTGTCTTAGGATCTCTCTCAAATGGTTTGAATTTACCCTCGCACTCGGTAATGATAGGAGGATTGATTGCAGGGAATTCTGACATTGAAGGAATCTTCCAAGGCTCCGAACCGTTACCAAGGAAACCCTCTGAAAGAAGAATTACAGGCATCATATGTTCCATTGCATATTTTGCTGCGTAGAACGCCGCACGGAAACAGTCAGATGGTGTACGTGAAGCCATTACCATAATAGGACACTCACCGTTTCTTCCATAAAGGGCCTGATTAAGGTCTGTCTGCTCAGTTTTTGTAGGAATACCTGTAGAAGGGCCACTTCTCTGCACATCAACAATTACAAGCGGAAGCTCAGTAATCATTGCAAGACCCAGAGCCTCTGACTTGAGTGAGAGACCAGGACCTGAAGTTGTTGTAACTGCAAGATTTCCAGCATAAGCTGCACCAATAGCGGTACAGATACCTGAAATCTCATCCTCGCACTGAACTGTCTTTGCTCCAAGCTGCTTGTATATTGCAAGCTCCTCAAGGATGACTGTTGCAGGGGTAATAGGGTATGAACCGCAGAAGAGAGGACGACCTGACTTCTCTGAAGCTGCAAGGAGTCCCCATGCTGTTGCAACGTTTCCGCTGATATTCCTGTAAACGCCCTTCTCCTGCTTTGCAGGCTCTATTCTGTATGTACTTGGAATAGCGTGAATATTGTGAGCATAGTTGTAACCGTCATTGAGCACCTTCTTGTTTGGAGCAATGAGGTTAGGTTTCTTCGCGAATTTTTTCTCAAGATAAGCTTCGGTGAAATTGAGAGGTCTGCTGAACATGAAATAACACATTCCAAGAACAAACATGTTCTTTGACCTTATGATTGCCTTGTTGTCAAGTCCGCTATCCTTGAGACTCTCCTTTGTAAGGGTTGTAATAGGAGAAGCTACTATATTGTAGTCTTCAAGTTTGAGCTCTGAAATGGGGTCATTGGTTTTGAAACCGGCCTTCTCAATACTCTTCTCGTCAAAAGAATCGGTATCAATAATAATGCTTGCACCTGGTTTTGCCCACTTTGCATTAGCTCTGAGAGCTGCAGGGTTCATAGCAACCAGAACATCACAAAGATCTCCCGGTGTCTTTACCTCTGTTGCTCCAATATGTACCTGGAAACCTGAAACTCCGGCAACAGTTCCCTGAGGAGCTCTGATTTCGGCAGGATAATCCGGAAATGTGGAGATCTCATTTCCGTACAACGCAGATGCATCTGCAAAAAGAGTACCTGTTAACTGCATACCGTCTCCTGAGTCACCGGTAAAGCGGATAACAACCTCTTTTGTGTCAATAATCTTGTGTTCCATAAATATTATAAACTAAATAATTGTCAACAAAAACTCATGTGAGTTCTAAATATTCAACAAAATTAGTAAATTTTATTAAAAAAGGCAACCTTTTTCAGGCTGCCTTTCCATTATGTTTTCCAACTATTTTGCCGGCTGTCCTTGGGTTGGAAGCTGCTTGTCAGCAGGAATTCCAAGTGCCTGCCTTGCCTGAGCCATTATATCCTGGCTCAAGTTCTCATTGATGAAGGCCATTGAGTTCACAGATGTATCAACTATATATGTGAAGCCGTTACTCTTTCCTATCTTCTCAACCGCTTCATTGGCTTTCTTTACAATTGGCTGAAGAAGTTGCGCCTGCATCTGACCTATTTCCTGCTGTGCTGTCTGCTGGAACTGCTGGAGACGCTGCTGAATCTCGCCAAGCTCTTTCTCCTTTGCCTCAAGTACTGCAGGCAACCAATCCTTCTGATGCTGCTGCCATGCCTCATACTTGGTCTGGAACTCCTTCTGCATTCCCTGGAATGTCTCCTCAAGGTCTTTTCCGTATTTTTCGAGAGCTACCATTGCTGAGTCTGTTTCAGGCATAAGCTGTACAAGAGCCTGCATATTTACATGACCGAACTTGGCTGACTGAGCAAAAGACTGGGTAGAGACAAAAAGCAATGCCACCACCGCAAGTTTCAAAATTGTTTTCATAAAATCTGATTGTGTAGTTTATTATTGTTTTACTTTATTTCAATTTTTCAATGACCTTACTGCTCAAATCACATTTTTCGTCATTGTACATAATACCCTGAAGTGCAGCAATATCCATTACAATGGAGTAACCACCCTCCTTGGCCACAGCATCAACAGCCTTCTGAACCCTCTCCTTTATTGCCTTCAGAGCAGCTTCACTCTCCTTGGCTATTTTGCCATCCTGTCCGAAGTACTCCTTCTGAAGCGCTGTTGCCGCACGTTCACGTGCAATTATCTCATCCTCTATTTGTTTTCTTCTATCTTGGGTAATATTGTATTTGGTCTCCTGATAACTATTGTAGAGATTCTCAACAGTTTTGAATGCATCATCTATTCTGGTCTGCATAACCTTGCTTCTACTCTCAAGAACAGCAACTGTATCCTTATACTCAGGAAGGGCCGAAAGAATTGTCTGGGTGTTTACATATCCAACCTTCTGCCCAATGGCAAAAACTGATGCCGAAAGAACTACAACGAGTGTTACAAAAATCCTTTTCATACCAATAAATATTAAATTAGAACTGCTGGCCTATGAGGAAGTGGAACTGGCTTCCGGAAATTGAACTCTTTCCGTACGCTTTGTCAAATCCATAACCCCAATCCATTCCGAGCATTCCAACAACAGGAAGCATAACCCTGAGGCCCACACCTGCTGAACGCTTGATTTGGAAAGGTTTGAATTCATTGATATCGGCCCACGAATTACCTCCCTCAACAAAAGCCAATGCAAATATGGTTGACTGAGGCTGAAGAATCACAGGATATCTCAGCTCAACAGTATATTTCGTATAGACATTACCTGAATAGGCACCATTTTCATTCAGAGGTGTAAGTGCATAGTTCTCATAACCTCTCATTCCAATATACTCGGAACCGTATGTCTGGTAACCGCTCTGACCATCACCACCAAGAAGGAAACCCTCGAATGGAGAATATCCAAGATTTCTGTTATAGTATCCCAGATATCCGAAATTGTATGCCGTTTTGAGAACAAGATCGCCAATAAGCTTGGTATAGAGAGCTCCATTGAATTTCCATTTGTGGTACTCAATCCACTTATATTTTTCAGCAGCCTCCATACTTTCGTAATCGGTATCCTTTGCTCTGAAGAGCGAGTACGGCGGAGTAACCTGAATGCTGAACGAGAAGTCTGAACCCTGTCTTGGATATACCTGCTGGTCAGTTGAATTTCTTGAAAGTGACACAGTATAACTGAAGTTCCTTGACTTTCCATTGTCGAACATGAAGGTGTATGCCCAGTTGTGCAGGTTATAGGTCTGCCAGTTCAACTGGTTGTACAGAACAAAGTAGTTGTCAGGGAATTTGAGTCGGGTTCCGAGTCCAATGGCAAAACCGAATACCTCCATATATTCATCAGTATCCTGATAGTAATAATATGAATTGGTCTGCCTTGAGAACCAGGTCTGCACACTGAACGATGTAGGCTTCTTTCCAAAGAGCCAAGGTTCAACGAAACTTGCCTGAAGCACGGTGTAATATGTACCGTTGGTCTGGAATCGTATTGAGAGCTGCTGGCCATCGCCAAGTGGAACCGGTTTCCACGCAGTCTTGTCACCTATTCTTCGTATTGAGAAGTTGTTGAAACTTACTCCAAGGGTACCCACAAAGGAGTCACCTCCCCAACCTCCTGAAAGCTCCAACTGGCTGTTTGGCTTCTCTGTGAGATTATATACCGCATCAACGGTATTATTGGCCATATTAGGGAGAAGGTTGTAACCACCCTCTGCCATTACCTTTTCAGGATCGAAATGTCCCATTGATGAGAGCTCCCTCAAGCTCCTCTCGAAATCTGTCTGTCTGTAGAGGTATCCCGGTCTGGTGAAAAGCGCCCTTCTTGCAATCTTCTCGTGAGTGAGGTTGTTGCCGTTTATGATAATATTGTTGAAAGTGGCCTGTTTTCCCTCATATATACGCATCTCCACATCAACTGAGTCTCCAGCAATTGCCATTTCAACAGGGGTGATACGGAAGAAGAGATATCCATTATCGGTATACATTTTCCTTACATCCGGATGCATCTGCTTTGGATCTCCATTCAAACGCTTCTCCATTGTTACAACATCGTAAACATCACCCTTCCCTATTTTGAGAACTGAATTGAGCTGATCGGCAGTATATATGGAGTTTCCTACCCATCTCACATCCCTGAAATAATATTTCTGCCCCTGATCTATGTCAATATCAATGTTAACCCTGTTGTCGGCAACATAGTAAATGGTATCCTTTGCAATTCTTGCATCCCTGTATCCCTCCTCGTTGAATGCGGAGATTACGGAATTCTTGTCATTCTCATACTCCTTCTTCTTGAACTTTGCGCTCTTGAAACGGAAGAAACTCATGAACTGCTTGTCATTGGTCTTCTTCATTGACTTGAGCAGCTTGCTTCCCTTTATTGCATCATTACCATGGAATGTAATCTTCTTGATCTTAACCTTAGGGCCTTTCTTAATGTTGAATGTAACCCTGACGGCATTATTGATTACAGTATCGGTAACCTGTGTAACATTCACCTCTGCCCTAATGAAGCCCTTCTCGGCATAATACCTCTTTATGATGTCGGTGGATGTCTTTATGGTATAATCAGATAGTTCCACACCCTTCTTGAGCTTCACCCTCTCCTGAATATCTGTTCTCTCACCCTTTTTTATTCCCTTGTAATCCCAGCGTGACACCCTAGGACGCTCCTTGAGCGCTATTTTGAGAACAACCGTATCTTTTGTTGGATAGAGAGAGTCTATGGTAACGGCAACCTGTGAAAAGAATCGCTGCTGATAAATACGTCTGGTTGCATCTGAAATGTCACTTCCAGGGATTTGAATCTCCTTCCCCTTGTCAAGACCGGAAATAGAGAGAATTCTCTGCTCCGACACATACTTCATACCCTCGACCTTAACATCGCCTACAACATATTTTTTAGGGTTGTTATAGTCGACAACCACATCAGTCTGCGCATAAAGCACACCCTGACATAAAAGCATCGACAATAATAGAACTCTCAGATATTTCATTATATAATTATGTTTCCTTATTATACCGCCCTATTTCACGCCACCGAACCTTCTATCCCTGCCAGCATACACCTCCAGTGCCTTGTTGAACTCCTCCCTTCTGAAATCCGGCCAGTAAACAGGCGAAAAGTAGAACTCCGTGTAGGCACATTGCCACAGCAGATAGTTGCTTATTCTCTGCTCGCCGCTTGTCCTTATCATAAGGTCAGGATCAGGAATCCCGCGTGTTGCAAGACAACTCTCCAAACCTGCCTGATCAATCTCCTTCCCCGGGTTCAAAGCAATGAACCTGTTGGCTGCCTGCACAATATCCCACTTGCCGCTATAGTTGATAAAGAGCACAAGAGTGAGTCTGCTGTTGCCCGATGTGGCCTCCATACACTCCAATATCTGCTCCCTCAACCCTTCGGAAAGAGGTTCAAGGTTTCCACAAACAACAAACTTAATGCCATTATTCATAAAGCCGCTCCTCTCCTCAAGAATTGACTTGAAAAAGAGTTTCATGAGCGATTCAACCTCCTGCTGCGGTCTGTTCCAGTTCTCCTGTGAAAAAGCATAGAGGCTCAAGTACTTCACTCCGGCCTCAACAGCCGCCTCCGTACACGCCCTTACGCTCTCCACGCCCTCATAATGGCCATAAACCCTCTCCTTTCCCCTCTCTTTAGCCCAACGGCCATTACCATCCATAATAATGGTGACATGCTGGGGAATGCGGGAAACTTCTGTCATAAGCCGGTCAGTTTAACAACAAACTGCAAATATAGTAAATTACTTGTTATTTCTTCTATCCTGCCCCCACATAAGTTTTTGTGACAGAGCCTCAATAAAACTATTGTCAACGGCAACACGCCTTATAGGGAAGGACCCCTTTGAAATGGTTACAGGTGTGCGCTTGGGGAGAATCCGTGAACGGTTGTCGAGTGTAAGAAGTGCACCATTGCCACGGCAGTCATACTCCAGTGTAACAACCGAATCCTCAGGCACAACAATAGGTCTGACATTGAGGTTATGCGGAGCAATTGGAGCTATGATCATCACTTTTGATTCCGGAGTGACAATTGGACCGCCTATACTCAGCGAATAGGCAGTGGAACCTGTTGGGGTTGCAATTAACAACCCATCGGAATAATAGGTAGGAATCACCGTACCATTTATATTGACTTGAATCTCAAGAATTGACTGATCTCTTCTCTGAAGAGCAATTTCATTCAGAGCATACTTATAGAGCGCTCCACGCTCATCTGAAGGAAGGCTGTCGGGAACAGAGAGCACGTCGTTCTTGCAGTTCAATTCAAGAAGTGAGCGCTCTTCAACACTGAATCGTCCGCACAGCAAACTCTCTATGCTCCCCGAAGAGTCGCCAACCTTGGCTGTGGTGAGAAATCCTAGCCTTCCAAAGTTTATTCCAGCAACAGGAATGGTGGAATCCCCTACAATTGGTATTGAGTCGAGGAATGTACCGTCTCCACCCAGCGAGAGGAAGAGCGTGCATGCACGGTCAAGGTCAGCTCCGCATGTGAAGAACGATATGGGGCATGAGACATATCCCTCAGGAAGCATTGTTTCAAGAAGTTCCCACAAAGGTTTATAGATATGCAGCTCCACATCACTGCGCGAACATATCTTCCCGAAAAGGAGAGTTATCTCCCGCTTGTTGTAGTTTGCGTTGCTGCGCCCGAAAATAGCTATCTTCATGGTATGATATATGCAGTATTCGCCTGCATCAAGGCTACAAATTTACCTAAAAAGAAGCAAATTGCTAATTATGAGCAAATATATTATATTTGCAGTTTGTATAGAAATCTTCACAAAAAAATAGCAGTAGATAATAATTACAACTTTATTTAATATGAAAAAAACTCTCTCATTTGCGGCTGCCATCTTCGCCGCAGCACTCGTTTCAGTATCATGCAACAACGCGCAGACTGCACCCGCAGCGGTTAATGTTGAACCCGCAGCTGCAGGAAGCATCGTTTACATCCAAATTGACTCACTTGTAAACGGCTACGACATGTTCAACGACGAGAAGTCTGCTCTCGAGAGCGAGGTACAGGCAATTCAGGATGATCTCCAGAAGAAGGGCAACGCTTTCCAGAAATCAGTATCTGACTTTGAGAACAAGGTGAACAAGGGTCTTCTCACACGTTCACAGGCAGAGCAGCAGCAGATGTCACTTCAGCAGCGCCAGCAGGAGCTCCAGAATCTCAGCCAGGAGAAAGGAATTGAGATGCAGGAGAAAGAGGCAGTAATGCTCAACAAGGTAATGGACAATATCCACACCTTCCTTGAGGAGTATAACAAGACACACAACTACGCCCTTATACTCACAACATCAGCTGCATCAAACAACGTTATTATAGGTAATCCTTCACTTGACATCACACAGGATGTGCTCAACGGACTCAACGCTGAGTATGTGAAGAGCAGGAAATAATCAGAGATTTGAAGATAGCAATACTATCCTGTTTCTATCCATACAGAGGAGGGATATCGCAGTTCAACACCTGCCTCTTCCAGGAGCTCTCAAAGGAGCATGAGGTAAGGGCGTTCAACTTCACAAGGCAGTATCCGCAGATTCTCTTCCCGGGTAAGACACAGTATGTAACAAATGAGGACAATGCCGTACCGGTGCCTTCAACAAGGTGCCTGGATACGGCAAATCCTTTTACATATATCTCCGCCGCCAGAGAAATAAAGGCGTGGAGGCCAGACCTCTTCATTACCAGGTACTGGATGAGCTGGTTTGCTCCATCGCTTGGATATGTTGCGCGTCATATTGGAAAGGGCTGCAACAAAATAGCCATTCTTGACAATGTAACTCCACACGAGGAGCACTTCTTTGACAAACCTCTTTCACGCTACTACCTGAACTCATACAACGGCTTTATTACCCTGTGCGGAGCAGTATCGGAGGATCTCATTTCTCTTAAACCGGAGGCCAGATATATTGAGACACCCCACCCGCTCTACTCACATTTCGGGCAGAAGATGAGCAGGGAGGAGGCAATGGAGAGCATAGGCATAAGGAACAGGAGCGGAAGGAACATTCTCTTCTTTGGACTCATAAGAGAGTACAAGGGGCTTGACATTCTGCTTGAAGCATTCGGCAAAATGGGAGATGATTACAACCTCATTGTTGCCGGAGAGCCGTACGGCAGTTTCGAGAAGTATCAGAGAATAATTGACACCCTGCCAAACAGAGAGAACATATACCTCAACACAAACTACATTTCAGACGGGGAGGTTGCAAAGTACTTCAGCGCCGCTGATGTATGCGTACTGCCCTACAGAAGTGCAACACAGAGCGGAATCAGTTCAATATCATACCATTTTGAAGTTCCACTCATAACAACTGATGTAGGAGGTTTGAAACAGATGATTGGAGATTCCGGCACAGGCCTCATAACAGAGAACGGAACCCCTGAAGCAGTTGGAGCAAAAATAGAGGAATACTTCGCAACAGCTTCTGTAAAGGATAATCTCATTGAGAACATACGTGCAGAAAAAGAGAGGTTGAGTTGGAACACCTTTGCATCAAAACTCCTGGCACTCAATGCATCAATAAGCTAGGAGCCTCAAAAGTTAAAAGATTCAGACAATGAAGAACAACGGATTTTCATCTGCCATTTTAAAGGCAACTCTTTTGCTTGCAGCAGTAATAGTAGCAAGCACATCGTTGATATCACAGCAGAGAGAGGGTTATGACATCCATATTGTGCAGAGAGGTGAAACACTCTTCAAAATAGGCAGGATGTACGGCCTGAGCACAATACAGATGATAGAGCATAACCCATCTTCAAAATTCGGAATCAGAAAGGGCGATACACTCTATATTCCATCATCACCCGAAACCGTAGCAAAAACATCGTCAAAAGCATCTGCAATGGTAGCCACTTCAGCAACACCATACACGGCAGCCACAGCAACAAGCACAACCGCAACGGGCACTGCAACCCACCCTGCTGTGGTAAATGCTAACGCATCATATACGGAAGCGGACTCAACCGTCACCATTCAGGTTCCGGAAATAACGGAGATATCAGGAGGCCAGGGATACCACCGCGTAGGGCTGGTTCTTCCTCTGACATCATACAATCCGGAGGACAACAACCATATTGCATGTCTTGATTTCTATTCAGGATTCCTTCTCGGAGTGAAGAATCTCCAGGAGAGCGGAGCAAAAGATATTGAACTCAACATCTATGATGAAAACAACTATGCAAAAATTGAAGATGTACAGAATGAGAATAGCTTCTTCAAAAATGAAATAATAGTTGGTCCAGTAAGGAGTGCGAACATTGAGAAGCTTCTCCAGCCTCTTGGCGAAAAGGGAATCAGACTCATCTCTCCATTTGACCCCAAGGGAGCTTCTCTTGTTGATTCCTGCAGCAATCTCCTTCAAGTGCCAATAAGTGAAAAGGAGCTGATCTCACACACCATTGATCTCTTCTGCAAATGCGCCAGGGAGAGCGGTTCAAAACCACTCCTGCTATATGAAAAGGGCTCAGATACAACATATCTGAAACAGGCTGAGCGCAGGCTTGCTGAGCAGGGCATTGAGTTCAATGAGGTTGGATATGCCATTCTTGAAGGAAGAACTGTTGAGTGGAAGATACTCTCGAGCCTTGATACAATGAGCAGGCATGCCGTATTTGTTCCATCAAATTCAGAAGCCTTTGTGAATGACGCTGTAAGGAATCTGGTTCTTGTAGCCGAAAGGCGTAACGTTGAACTCTTCGGGCTTCCAAAATGGAAGAACTTCAACACAATTGACCCACTCTCATATCACAAACTTTCGCTCACTCTTTCACTGCAGTACTGGGCAGATTATTCGGGCAGAAATCCGGAGCTTGAAAAACTCATTTACGAATACAGAGCTCTATACGGCTGCGAACCCAACACATACGTAATGCAGGGCTACGACATGGCAAAGTTTCTGCTTGGAAGTTCCACCGGTATTCATGGAATCAACGGCAACATGCTCTTTAAAAGAAAGAACCCCGGCAGCGGTTTTGAAAACCTTGCTGCCAGGGAAGTATTCTATTTGAACAACCTTGATATAGTTGTCAAATAAGCATTCCCGGATTAAGATTGCTCTTCTCAATATCCTTGTAGTACATAACAGTACCAACCTTAAGTTCAACGGTTGCAGCATCGTCACATACTATAATTCCCTTTGGATGCATCTGAAGGATGCTTATTGTCCACATGTGGTTAATGGAGCCCTCCACAGCATGGTAGAGTGCACGTGCCTTGTTGTGTCCGTTTGCAAGAATCAGAACCTCCTTGGCATCTGTAATTGTACCTACGCCAACTGTGAGTGCAGTCTTTGGGACCTTGTTTATGTCATTGTCAAAGAATCTTGAATTGGCAATGATGGTATCTGTTGTAAGCGACTTCACCCTGGTCCTTGATGAGAGTGATGAGCCCGGCTCATTGAAGGCAATATGACCGTCAGGTCCAATACCTCCCATAAAGAGGTCTATTCCGCCGTATGATTTGATCTTCTCCTCGTATGCTTCACACTCAGCCTGAAGGTCGTGAGCATTGCCGTTGAGAATGTTCACATTCTCCTTTTTTATGTCAACGTGATTGAAGAAGTGGTTCCACATGAAAGAGTGGTAGCTCTCCGGGTGATCCTCAGGAATACCGACATACTCATCCATATTGAATGTTACAACATTCGCAAATGAAACCTTGCCGGCCTTGTAGAGGTTTATAAGTTCCTTGTATGTTCCCAGCGGTGTTGAACCGGTAGGCAAACCGAGCACAAACGGATTCTCGGCAGTAGGGTTGAAATCATTTATCTTCTTTGCAATATAAGAAGCAGCCCATTGTGACACTCCGGAGTATGTCTCCTGAATAATAAGTCTCATAATTAACCTATGTCTGTAGTGTGAATATTTTTTAATAAGAATTTTGCGTTTTCGTATGCAGCAGCGCTCTTTGTGCTTCCGCTGAGCATTGAGGCTATTTCCTCAACCCTCTGGTCATAGTTGAGAAGCCTTATATTTGTACGGGTACCATTGCCCTCCTCTCTCTTGAATACCTGGAAATGTGCCTTACCCTTTGATGCTATTTGAGGCAGATGAGTTATGGCTATGACCTGCATATTGGCGGCCATATCATTTATGAGGTCTCCCATCTTATCGGCAACCTTACCCGAAACTCCCGTATCAATCTCATCGAATATCATTGTAGGCATTCCGGTATATCTTGCCATAATCTCCTTTACACAGAGCATAACCCTAGAGAGTTCTCCCCCCGATGCTGCCTTCGATATCTCAACAGCACCTGCTCCCCTGTTAGCACTGAAGAGCATCTTAATATCATCTCCTCCATTGGCAGTAATGGTCTGCAACGGAGAAATCTCAAGTTTCAACTCGGCGTATGGCATTTCAAGTCTTCGCACACTCTCGGAAATCGTTTCACCAAGCTTGACTGCCGCAGCCTCCCTTGCCTTGGTTATTTCTGAAGCCATTTTCTTGAGAGACAACTCCACAGCGGCAACTTCCCCAAGCAGTTCATCTCTTCTGACCTGCATCTCCTCCTCTCCCCCAACCTCACTCTCAAGCTGTGTACGCAACTCAATGAGCTGCTCAACACCGCTGCAGTTGAAACGTCTCATAAGATCTTCAAGCAGAGCCGTCCTGTTCTCAACAGCCTCAAGCCTTGCAGGGTCGGCCACGCTCTTCTCAAGCACATTCTCAAGCTCCGACTCAATATCCTTGCACTCAATACGGCAACTCTCAAGCCTTGATGCCAGCTCCGCGAGCTGCGGAATGTCCCCGGCATACTTTTCAAGTCCCGAAATACTCTCCTTCAGCCCCTGAACAAACGAGACACCCATAGGATTGAGTGCCTCAACTCCCTTTGAAAGAGCCTCTCTTATATCTTCGGCATTTGCAAGCATCCTGTGCTCACCCTCAAGTTCCTCCATCTCCCCGCTGCGCAGGTTCGCCTCTCTGAGTTTAGCCAGACGGAACTGGTTGTACTCCCTTTCCGAAGCAGATTTGGCAATGGAATCCTCTATCGCCTTGAGTGAGGCCTTGAGCTGCTGCAATTCCGCCCACTCGGCCGATAGCTTCTCCAACTGCGGTGCCAGGCCTGCATAGAGGTCAAGAAGCCGCATCTGGTACTCCTTTGAAGAGAGCAGAAGATGCTGATTCTGCGCGTGGATGTCAATAAGTTGCGCCGAGAGCGCCCCAAGCTGCTGAACAGTTGCGGGCTCGTCGTTCACAAAGCATCTCGAGCGCCCGGCAGAGGATATTACACGCCTTATTATATACTCCCTGCCTTCAAGGGTGAACTCCCCCTCAACCACACAGTTACGTGACTCATCCTTCAAATGGGCGGAATCAAACTTTGCACCCATAAGAAGTGACAATGCGCCTAAAAGAATAGATTTTCCTGCTCCGGTTTCGCCGGTAATAATTACCAGGCCGGCAGGAAAATCAATCTCAAGATTCTCAATCAGAGCGTAGTTCTGTATGGAGAGATGGGTTATCAAATCAGTTCTTGTCTATAACCCTGTAATGAATCTCGCCCTCCTGGAACTCCTTGGTTGCAATAAGATTAGGCTTTGGAAGTTTCTCGTAGTGACGTGAAATCTCAATCTGCTCCTTGTTCTCGAATGTCTCCTCAAGAGTGTCGGCAAAGTTTGAGAACTCCTCGAGTTTGGAGTTCAACTCCTGCTTGAGCTCTGCAGCTATTTGGTTAGCTCTCTTTGAAATTATTACGGTAGTCTCGTAAATATTGCCTGTTGGCGCTGCAAATTCGCACAAATCTCTGGTGATTGTGTTTTCAGGAACTTTGTTGATTCTATTCTCTATCATTGTATAAAAGTTTATTTTGTCTCTTTGTATATTACAGAGCCTTGTTCTGCTCCTTAACCTTGTCTCTTGAAGCCCTCTGCTTGCCCTCATTGGTCTTGTCCTGCTCCTTCTCCGCAGCCTTCAACGCAGCCTTAGCTTTCTTCTCCTCCTTGGCAGCCTGCTTCTCAAGCTTGCGCTTCTCTCTCTGAGCCTGTTTTTCATTTACAACGCCCTCCTCATACTCAACATTTCCGGTACCCTTGGTAACTTTCAGAGCCTTCTGGTACAAACCGTCAAGGAATCTTCTTCTTGATGATTCACTCTCCTCGCTTATGAAGTTGTAGTAGTCGTCAATGAATGTGAGGTATCTCTCCCTCTGCTTCTCGTTCACAGACTTGCTTGCATAGTAGTATGCAGAGAGGGCCGTATAGTAAAGGACATCAACTCTATAGACATTGTCGGCATTCTCACGGAGCACATTCTTCAATGCATAGTGTGCTGCAAGGTAATCCTCCATTTTGTAATAGAGTTTGGCACCCTCGTATGACTTCCGGTCGAGCCTCTCGCTCAAATCCTCAAGCATGACACCGAGGGAATTGGCATATTTGCTGCTAGGAAATTCTTTGTTAAACTCGCCTATGACGGATATGGTCTTTCTGGTTGGCATCTGGTCAAGTTCATACGAATAGGTCTTCTCGTAGAGGCAGAAGCAGCGCAGATATGAAGCCTCCTCACTGAACGGGCTTCTTGGGAAAACCTGTGTAAAACGCTCGAAGTTGCTCTCGGCAGTAACATAATCCTGCTTCTTGTAGTTTGACATTCCTGTGTAGAAATAGACCGTATCCTCCTGCGGATAACCGCTCATTGCCATAATGAGAGACTCAAAAAGCTCAGCAGACCTTTTGTATTTGCCTTTGTTGTAGTAGTCGAACGCAGCTTTGTATTTGGCATCGGTATCGCCGCTTGCAAGCAACTTTTCATACTCTGCAGAGCATGAAGAGAGCAGCAGTGCCAGCATTGACAATAATGTGAATGATTTGATTAACCTCATCTGAAAAATGTTTTCCTCTTCTCTAGCAAATAACAAACCAAAATCTACTGTTTCAAAAATCTGTCGGCCTCAATTGCCGCACGGCAGCCTGCCGCTGCCGCAACAATTCCCTGCCTGTAGGTAGGATCCTGAACATCTCCCGCCGCAAAAACTCCAGGGACATTTGTTCTGCAGCTCTTGCCCTCGGTTATTATATATCCCTGAGAATCTCTGTTTATCCACTGCGCAAAGAGGTCTGAATTGGGATGATGTCCTATGGCAAGGAAGAAACCGTGAATATCTATTGTACTCTCCTCCCCTGTTACATTGTTCACAAGGCGGGCTCCCGTAACACCCATATCGTCACCTATAATCTCTTTTGTGGATGTGTTCCAGAGAATCTCTATATTTTCAGTGGCCTTTACCCTCTCAACCATAGCTGCACTTGCCCTGAATTCATTCCTGCGCACAATCATATAGACCTTCTTGCACAGGCCTGCAAGATATGTAGCCTCCTCGCACGCAGTATCTCCTCCACCAACAACGGCAACAACGCGTTTTCTGTAGAAGAAACCATCGCAGGTGGCACAAGCCGAAACTCCTTTGCCTCTGAACTTCTGTTCGCTCTCAAGACCCAGATACTTTGCCGAAGCTCCTGTGCTTATTATTACAGTTGATGCCTTCACGCTCTCTCCCTTCTCGTCGGTAACGCTGAACGGTCTGTTTGAAAAATCAACGGATACTATACGTCCCTCCCTTATCTGAGTTCCAAACCTGAGGGCCTGGTTTTTAAGGTCCTCCATAAGTTCATTGCCGGTTACGCCTTTCGGGTAGCCGGGGAAGTTGTCAATTTCGGTTGTGGTGGTAAGCTGTCCGCCTGGTAGGGGTCCACTGTACAGAAGTGGATTCCTGCCGGCTCTGGCAGCATATATGGCAGCCGTATAACCTGCTGGGCCGCTGCCAATTATCAAGCAATCAACTGTTGAATTATCCATAATAATGCAATCGGCAAAGTTAAGAATTATTTTTCTCAGTCACAAAAAAGTAAAGATGCAGCAACCAAACTGCCACAATTGAGAAAATCCACCTGGAAATGAGAACAATATACCATATTGCACCTATTGAAGAGACAAGGAACAGATCCTCCAGATTGCTGTGCGACATGGATATGTGCGTATTCAAATAATCTATGTCACGTTTCGATACCGAACCGCTTTTGGCTTCATCTATCATAATTGCCGCTCCGTATGCAAGCCCAAGTGTATTTGCCACAATCCACAGGAAGGAGCAGCTCTTTGAGAGTCCGAATATCTTCATGAATGGTCCCATTGCCTTTGAGAGAAGCGCAATGACTCCGAACTCATTTAGAAGTTTCTGGAGAATTGAGAGGGAGAGAATAAGAGTGACCATTTTAATCACAAGCTGAAGGGAGGTTATTGCCCAATCCTTGAGCATCGGTACAAATGAGAGCTCCTCACTGCCGGCAGAACCTGCGCTCTGCATAACCTCTCCGGGAAGCACAAGATTCAGCACTAATGATATGACCAAGGCTGCCGATGTTCTTACAACCACAATGAGCCAGGCATTGGTTCCGGTCTTCTTCTGCACCAGTGTCTCCGTTATCATATTATGGGCACATAGAGCCATTACACCCATAATGGTCATTGCCCTTGGGTCAAGGTCAAGCGAAACCGCAACTGCAATTGCTGTGTAAACGTTGGCAAAATATCCCGACACGAAGGCAAGCGAAGCCTCACCAGGAAGCCCCAGATGCTGGAACAGAGGTGAGAGTTGCAGACTTATCCAGGGAAGAATGTTTACATATTTGAGAAGCATTATGGCAAAGGATACCATAACAGTAATCTTCACCACCCAGATGCTTGTCTTGAAAGCCTGCGGAAGCGCAGCCTTTGCCGCCCCCAGAGCCCTTTTCAGTATATTGTTTTCCATACTTGACCCGAGCCTTCACTTACCTGACAGACTCATTTTCAGGGGCCAAAGATAGTGCAAAAAGCGCAAACTGAACTATTTTTTCCTCACCTCAACTCTGGTAAGGCCGTGAGAGGTTCCCATTCCATAGCTCTCGAACGTCTCACTGCCGTGAACCAGATTATCTACATAAAGTTTGCGCCCCCTCATGAAATTGGAGCAGAAGAATGTGTCCCCAACCTGAATTGTTGAGTTGACACATTTCACTGCCTCAAATTTTCTCTCTCCCAAGTAGCGCAGCTCGCACTCGCGGTCGGGCATCCACGCAATTGAAACAATATCTCCCGGCACCAGATCCTCCGACTTCACGCACTCCTCGCCCATTATAAGCTCGGATTCGAGCAACCCCCTGCCGGCAAGGTTTGCAATAAAAGCATCAAAATGTTCATGGCCAACGTAGGCCGATAGCACATTCAACGTGTGGTCAGAAACTGTACCATAGCCCAGAACCGGCTTCCAGAGCCGTTTTATGGTGCTTTCAGATATGTGAAAATGCGTCTTGGTCTCAACGCGGTCTGCCACCAGCACAAAGTCAGACGGTGTCTTTATAGCCCTGCCAAACTCCTGTTCAACAGCTTTGAGAAGAAGCGCAACCTGCGGAGAATCTGTTCTTACTGCCATAATGTTACAAAGTTATAAAAAAGG
>DCHN01000092.1 GCA_002315995.1 Bacteroidales bacterium UBA1751
GAACCACAAACGGGGTAATATTATTTGAATCCTATCCCGAATAGTCCTTCTTTATACGTAACGGGATAAAATCAAGCAGATTTCATCCCATTTCAACATGTACCCTATAACCAGTATGGATATGAATCCTACCAACCCCGCCATTAGTTTTATTGTTCTCATATTAAGGAAAAGTGTCAGATTATTTCACCGTCCTTCATTGTGACTTTGCGGTCGGCCATTTCGGCTAGGTCTGTGTCGTGGGTTACGATGATTATAGTCTGGCCGTGCTTTTCACGAAGGGTGAAGAAGAGCTGGTGGATATCCTGCTTGGTGTGGCTGTCGAGATTGCCGGAGGGTTCGTCTGCAAATATTACGGATGGGTTGTTTATGATTGCTCTTGCGAGTGCTACCCTCTGACACTCTCCACCGCTCATCTGTGACGGCTTGTGTGATGCTCTCTCCTGAAGTCCAACCTCCTTGAGCAGTTGCGCAGCCATTTCTCGTACTTTTGAGGTGCTGTGTTCTTTTGCAATGAGAGCGGGAATCATTACGTTCTCAAGAGCTGTGAATTCAGGGAGCAGGTGATGAAACTGAAATACGAATCCAAGTTTGCTGTTTCTCAGTTTGCCAAGACTCTTGTTGTTCAGATTGCCAACATTTACATTGTCAATGAGAAGCTCTCCACTATCTTGTTGAAGTAGTGTTCCCATAATCTGGAGCAGGGTTGATTTTCCTGCGCCGCTTGCTCCAACAATGCTCACTATTTCACCGCTCTGTGCTGTAAAGTTTACATCCTTGAGAACGTGGAGGTCTCCATACCATTTGTTTATGTTCACACACTCTATCATATTGCTGCTGTTTGGGAAGCCCTTCCAGAATGCTTCCTGATTCTGCAATACAAAATTAGTCAGCGCCAACCGTAATTGCAAGTGATAAAAAAGCACCCGCACAAATCAGTTTGTACGGGCGCCCCTCCCCAAAGGGTATTTTAACAAATGAAAGTTACTCTCCAAAAATCTCTTTGCCATATTTTTTGTTTCCAAAGGCCTCTCTGTTAAGAATTACAACAGGTGTGGAGGCATCTACATAGAGCACAATCTTCGGCTCGGTGAAGGTGTATTTGTTATTATTGTCTATTACAAGCGGTTTTATTGTAAGAAGTGAATCCTTCAGGCTGAAGAAAGAGTCTGAAGTGTAGCTTCTTGTGCCGCTTGCCAACTCTCCGCTTGTAAATGAGAATCTCTCTTTCCACGAACATTTGAGGTATGGCTCGAAGGTGGATTTTCCACCAACTGATACAATGGTATCATTATTCTGTGTTATGGTAATCTCATCGCTTACGCTGTTTCGCTTGATTCGGAGTTCAGGGTATTTGACCACGCTGGCTTTGCCGTTGATTCTGTATATCTCCGTAACATCAAGTTTATTGTCATCCTCATTCCAGGATCTGGCTGGACTGCCTGTGATGCCATGTGCCTTGTCAAGGGTAATGAAAAGGGTGTCGCTGCTGTTGGCAGGGAGGTCAGCCACCTCTTTCATATACTGGCTTGAACTATATGTTATGGCACCCTTGGTTATGTATGCTATTGTAATTATCCACAATGCAACGGTGAGCAGGAAGAGAATGAGTCCCGGTCTCCATTTAGGTGCCTTCAGGTTGAAGGTGAGCATTGTACCACCATACAGAATTCCGGCCGATGGAACCATCCAGGACGCTATTGCCAAGGCTTTCAAATATGTCAGGTTGCTTGTTAAGCCAAGGTCAAGAAGATTGAATGACTGCCATATTGAGAGGTCCCCGAAGAATGAAAATTCCTCGGATCCGAAGAATATTGCCATTGAGATGCCACATATAAGAAGGGAAATACCAATAATCATCAGAATGATTCCCATAAGGCATTTGATTGCTCTACCAATCTCTTCTCCTCTGGCCTGTACGTGAGGATTTGTTCCCTTGGCACTTCTCATTCTCTCTATTCCGTCAACACCTTCGTCCAATCCCATCATTTTGCAGCGTTGCTGGGCTGTTCGTGCAGCAGGCATAGCTATCCAAAGTGCCAAATAGGCGAGAACGGTAATTTTTCTTATAGTGGAGAAAATGGTATGTGGAATGTCAAGCCAACAGCAATCGGAGATATGGAACAACATAGGGAGCAGCAGCAGAACAACAAGCACTACTCTTATGAACGCAACGTCAATATTGAAATAGTGGCTCAATCCGCCGCAAACACCACCAATGACCTTTCTGTTCATATCCCTGAAGAGGGATTTCTTCACTCTCCCTGATTCAGCACCACATGTGTTTGCCGCATTGTATGCATCTGATTTTGCTCTGTTCCCACAGGCATCTTTTTCACAGCTCTCACTGCTCTCCTTGCATTCGAAGTCCCGGGGTCTACCGAGTATACCAATAATCTCGGAGATATCGGATTCGTTCACCACGCCATCTCTCTTTCCTCTTTCATAAAGGAGCTCAACTATTCTCTGCTCAATATCATCAACAATCTCCTCGTCGGCCTTCTTCCCCTCCTTCATATAGAAATCCTTGAGTTCGTTCAAATAATTCTCAAGAATTGCGTACGCCTCTTTTGTAAGTGTGAATGATACGCGGGCTATGCTCGCCTTAACAACTTCATTCATTTCTTTATTAATTTAATGTTAATGACTATTTCAAACCCTTAATAATGTTTATGCTCTCGCAGAGTTCGCCCCAGGCTGCGTCCATCTCTTCAAG
>DCHN01000072.1:0-47871 GCA_002315995.1 Bacteroidales bacterium UBA1751
TTCCTTGAGAGTGCTAACCGCTCGCTTGCTCAGGCGGCGGAGTTTTTCAAGAAAGCCGACACAATTGTTATAACGCTTGGAACATCATACGTTTTCCGCCATATTGAAAGAGATATGATTGTTGCAAACTGCCACAAGATAAATCCAAAGGAGTTCAGCCGCGAATTGCTCTCAATAGATGAAGCCACAGAGTCTCTGCGCAGAATATGCTCTACAATAAACAACCCAACAGCAATTTCAGTTTCCAAGGCACCACTTGCTGACACATGCAATTTAAATCTCCAAAAAGGAGCCGCAAACAAAACCACCACTTGCAACAGCCGAAACATTATCTTTACAGTAAGCCCCATACGCCACATGGCAGACGGAGCGCACGGCAACCTTATAAGCAAAAGCACACTCCTGCACGCCATAAATAGAGTCACTTTTCACTCAAACGTATGTAGCAAAACTGACACTACAAGTGGTGCCACGCACAAAACAACAAGCATCTTACCAGCTCAAAAAACTAATAACGTTTCATACTTTCCATCATACGAAATAATGATGGACGAACTTCGCGACTACCGCTTCTACGCCGAAGATATGGTTCACCCATCGGAAACCGCCGTGAAGTACATCTTCGAGCGATTCAAGGAATCCGCTATCGCAGTGGAAGATTACCAATGGATGCAGCAGGAGCACAAAAAATGGCTCCAAACCCAACACCGCTCCCTCTCCAAATAAAAACAGGATAGAATTCACCATTGTCTATCCCAAATCCTCACTGCACATACAATTTGGGATAGAAAAACCTCATTTCAATCCAAAATACCTTAATACACTACGAAACGGGATAGAATTTTGGATTTTTCATCCCAAACTCAGAAAAAAAGGCCATTTGCTTGAAGTTTATATTTATTGCTGATATTTTTGTTGGTGCATTATACTACACTCCTCTCCCGTACATTCAGAGACGATGAAAGTATCGGTCCAATTGAATAATTTCACTGAATGACTTTTGGATGCATCAGAATAAAGTTAATTTCACTTTTAACCTTTATTTATGTGGGAGGGAATTTCAAGTTTTCAATTTTCATCAGCAAGAGAAGAGACATTTTTCCAGGCAAAAGCACCGTTTTATCATATATGTTCATCTGAGAATTTCCCTATGTTCCTTGCTGATGAATCATATTTCAAAGACGGAATCTCTATTCTGGCCCTTTGTGCTAAGTCCTTCAAGAAACTGGTAATCTATGCATGTCAACTGATGAACAATCATTTCCATTTTGTTGTCTCATGCCCCGAAGATGAAGCACATGCTTTTACTGAAACACTTATTAAGACATTGGGGAAATACCTGTCAAACAGGAAAGATGGCCTATCAATCAAAGGCCTGAAATTCAAATTTATTCCAATAAGTACTCCTGACCAATTACGTAACACTATAGCATACGTGAACAGAAATGGTTTTGTTGCTCACTCCTCTTATACTCCATTCAACTATCCGTGGGGCACATCAGCATACTATTTCTCTTTTGATTCACACAAAAGATATAAAGAGCAGAAAACCCTTATGGGACAAATTGCAAAAAGACGACTGACCTGCTCCCATAAATTTGACAAGATTTCAGAATTGTACCTCGTTGACGGTTATGTATCCCCTCTCTGTTTTTGCAATATCCAAGGTGGAGAAGAGATATTCATCAACGCAAAACAATATTTTTATTCAATGGTTAAAAACCAAGAGACCAATGCCGACATTGCCAGAGCTATAGGAGAAAGCCTTTTCTATACCGATGAAGACCTCTTCAGCATTGCCAGAAAAATTGCCACCGAAAAGTTCCGTGAATCAAAAATATCACAACTGGTACCTGAAGCCAGAATTGATTTGGCAAAGGAACTTCATTTCAAATATAATGCTGGCGTCAAGCAGTTACAACGGATTCTGAAACTGGATCGCACCACCCTAAAATCACTGTTCCCTCAATCTTCTATATGACAATATGTGGTTACCTGCTATTCAAGTATGTCATTTGGAGCTAAGCACAATCCACTATATTTACACCACATCCATCAGAGGGGAGGAAAAGCAAAAAAAGAGACCGACCAAAAAGTTTTTAGTCGGCCTCTTTTCCTATTGAGTTTTATTACCTTACTCAGCCTTTGGAGCCTCTGGCTCTGCAGCAGGTGCAGCCTCAGCAGCTGGAGCTGCTTTCTTACGGCTTCTTCTTGTTGCAGGTTTCTTGGTCTCCTCTTTCTTTACAAGAGCTGCCTCGTTGAAGTCTACAAACTCTATAATTGCCATATCAGCAGCATCGCCTGCGCGGAAACCGGTCTTGAGAATTCTCAAGTATCCGCCTGGACGCTCAGCAACCTTAGGAGCAATGGTTCTGAAGAGCTCAGAAACTGCCTCTTTCTGCTTGAGATAGCTGAAAACAACACGCCTTGAAGCTGTGGTGTCCTCTTTAGACTTTGTAATAAGCGGCTCAGCATATATGCGCAAAGCTTTTGCTTTGGCAAGAGTGGTCTCGATACGTTTGTGAAGTACCAATGAGCAAGCCATGTTTGCCAACATTGCCTTGCGGTGACCGCTCTTTCTTCCCAAATGGTTAAATCCCTTATTATGTCTCATTGTTGATTATTTTTTTTCAATATTATACTTGGTGACATCCATGCCGAATTGCAGTTTGAGTCTGTCAATAAGCATGTCTATTTCTGTTAATGACTTCTTGCCGAAGTTTCTGAACTTCATGAGCTCTGAACGCTGATGTGAAACCAAGTCAGCAAAAGTCTCAATATCAGCTGCCTTGAGGCAATTGAGAGCTCTTACTGAAAGCTCCATGTCAGAGAGTTTGGTCAACAGAAGGTGACGCATTCTCAATGACTCCTCATCAAGATCGTTACCTACAACCTCATGTGTCTCCTCAAGTGAAATCTTGTCATCTGAGAAGAGCATGAAGTGGTGAATCAATATCTTGGCAGCCTCTTTAAGAGCCTCCTTTGGTTGAATTGATCCATCTGTCTTAATCTCCAGATTCAGTTTCTCATAGTCAGTCTTCTGCTCAACTCTATAGTTCTCAACAGAGAAGTTCACGTTCACCATTGGTGAGAAGATGGAATCAATTGCAATTGTTCCAACTGGAGCACCCTCCACTTTGTTCTCATCTGCAGGAACATAACCTCTGCCCTTACCTATTTTCATATCAATTACCAATGAAACTGAAGGCTCCAAGGTGCAGATATGAAGATCAGGGTTAAGAACTTTGAATGATGAAAGACTCTTTGAAATATCCTCAGCTTTGAATTCTTGCTTTCCACTAACAGTTACGGTTATCACCTCGCTGTCCTCAGCCTCTATCATTCTCTTGAACCTTACCTGTTTGAGGTTAAGAATAATATCTACAACGCCTTCAATGACGCCGGGGATAGTGGCAAACTCATGGTCTACGCCATGAATTTTTATGGAGGTGATAGCAAAACCCTCCAAAGAAGACAACAATATTCTCCTCAACGCGTTTCCAATGGTAGTACCATAGCCAGGCTCCAATGGTCTGAACTCAAACTTTCCATAGGTGTCGGTAGATTCGAGCATTATCACCTTATCGGGTTTCTGAAATGCCAAAATTGCCATATTATTAAAATTTTATTAGTGTTGCGCTTAAAATCAAGCTAATTATTATTTAGAGTACAACTCAACGATAAGCTGCTCATTAACGTTTTCAGGGATCTCCTCTCTTACTGGAAGATTGAGGAACTTGCCGCTCTTTGCATCTGCGTTCCACTCAAACCATGAGTATTTGTTTGCATGTGCTGAAAGCGAATCCTGAACAACCTCAAGACTCTTTGATCTCTCTCTTACACCAACAATCTGACCAGGCTTTACAATAATTGATGGAATGCTTGTTACCTCGCCGTCAAGTGTGATGTGGCAGTGTGAAACCAACTGTCTTGCAGCTGCTCTTGTAGGAGCAATACCCAATCTGTAAACGATGTTGTCCAAACGTGACTCAAGGAGGAGGAGGAGGTTAACACCAGTCTTTCCCTTCATCTTTGAAGCTTTCTCGTACAGACCGCGGAACTGTCTCTCAAGAACACCATAAGTGTATTTTACTTTCTGTTTCTCTCTAAGCTGAGTACCATACTCAGAGAGTTTCTTTCTCTTTCTAGATGCGCCGTGCTGACCTGGAGGGCAATTTCTGCGCTCAAAATTTTTGTCAGGTCCAAATATAGGCTCTCCGAATTTGCGGGCAATTTTTGTTGAAGGCCCTGTATATCTTGCCATGTTAAATTACAATTTTAAATTTTTAAACAATTGAAATTAAAAAGACCAATTATACTTTACGTCTGCCTTTTGGTCTGCAACCGTTGTGTGGAAGTGGTGTTACGTCAACAATCTCGGTAACCTCAATACCAGCACCATGAATTGTACGGATAGCTGACTCACGGCCTGCGCCCGGACCCTTTACATATGCCTTAACTTTTCTCAAACCAAGATCATAAGCAACCTTGGCACAATCTCCAGCTGCAACCTGAGCAGCGTAAGGAGTGTTCTTCTTTGATCCTCTGAAGCCCATCTTTCCTGCAGAAGACCAACTGATTACCTGACCCTGAGAATTGGTCAAAGTAACAATGACATTATTGAATGTTGAAGCAATATGAGCCTGGCCATACGCGTCAACCTTAACAAGTCTTTTCTTATTGGATGATACTTTCTTTGCCATAATCTATAGGATCAATTATTTAGTTGCTTTTTTCTTGTTTGCTACAGTCTTCTTCTTACCCTTTCTGGTACGAGCATTATTCTTTGTGCTCTGACCTCTTACAGGCAATCCAATTCTGTGGCGGATGCCCCTGTAGCATCCTATATCCATCAATCTCTTGATGTTCAACTGGATAGTAGAACGGAGCTCACCTTCAATTTTATACTCTTCTGCAATGGTTGCCCTTATTGCAGCGATTTGGTCATCTGTCCAATCCTGAACCTTAATGTTAACATCTATTCCGTTCTTATTAAGGATTCGTTTGGCAGAGCTGCGACCAATTCCAAAGATATAGGTCAAACCTATTTCTCCACGTTTGTTTTTTGGTAAATCTACACCGGCTATACGTGCCATAATTACTATTTTGTGTTTTTAATTGTTTACAATCAATTATCCCTGACGCATTTTGAATTTAGGATTCTTCTTGCAGATGATATATACGCGACCTTTGCGTTTTACAACCTTGCAATCTTCACTGCGCTTTTTGATGGATGCTTTAACTTTCATTGTATTGAGTTTTTATTTGTATCTGAAAGATATTCTGCCTTTGGTCAAGTCATAAGGGGACATCTCAACCCTTACTTTGTCACCTGGAAGGATTCTGATGTAGTGCATCCTCATCTTTCCTGATATGTGAGCCGTAAGAACGTGACCATTGTCCAACTCAACTCTGAACATTGCGTTTGACAAAGCCTCGACAATTGTTCCGTCTCTTTCTATAGCAGCTTGTTTTGACATACTCTAAACTCTCTCTTCTACAATTTATAAATTCTTTTTGTTTTGAATGTAATCATACGTTGTCAATATCTGAGGACCTTGATCGAGAATGGCAACCATGTACTCAAAATGAGCTGAACACTTTCCATCACGGGTTCTTATTCCCCAGCCGTTTCTCTCAACATAGACATCTTTCTTGCCCATGTTTATCATTGGCTCAATGCATATGACCATACCGCTTACAAGCTTTTTGCCGCGACCCGCATGCCCATAATTGGGAACCATAGGGTCTTCGTGCATCCTTTTCCCAATACCATGCCCTACAAGGTCACGTACTACGGAATAGCCTGCCTGTTCGCAATATGACTGCACCGCATAGCCAATATCACCGATACGGTTGCCTACTCTTGCAGCAGCGGCTCCCCTGTTGAGGGACTCCTCTGTTGTTCTGAGCAGACCAGCCACTTCTGGAGATACCTCACCAACCGGGAAGGTATATGCGGAATCACCTGTAAACCCTTTGTAAATTGTGCCACAGTCAACAGATACAATGTCACCCTCCTTCAATTCATATTTTGAAGGGAAACCGTGAACCACCACATCATTCACTGAAACACAAAGGGTGTAGGGGTATCCCTCATAATTGAGAAACCCTGGAACAGCTCCATTGTCTCTTATGTACTCCTCCGCAACCTTGTTCAGGTGCGCTGTTGTAACTCCGGGAGCAACCTCCTTTCCTACAACGGCAAGAGTCTTCGAGACAAGTATTGCATTCTCCCTGAGAATCTCAATCTCCTCTGCGCTCTTAATTGTCAACATTTGAATGAACTATCAAAATTACATACCTGAACGGCTCTTGAGACGTCCGGTCTTCATCAAGCCGTCATAGTGGCGCATAAGCAAATAACTCTCAATTTGCTGGAGTGTGTCAAGCACAACACCAACGAGAATCAGCAATGAAGTTCCACCATAGAAGTGAGCGAACTGGTTGTTGATTCCAAAAATCATTGCAAACGCAGGAAGAATGGCAACAAGTGCCAGGAAAACTGATCCTGGGAATGTAATGCGAGACATTATTGCGTCCAGATACTCGGCTGTTTTCTTTCCAGGTTTTACACCAGGAATGAAACCGCCGTTCTTCTTCATATCCTCTGCCATCATGGTAGGGTTCACTGTTACTGCTGTATAGAAGTAAGTGAAGAGAATTACCATAATTGCGAAAATGAAGTTGTACCAGAAGCCTGTGTAGTTACTTAACGTAGCGGCTAATCCACGTGTAGCGTCAAAGCTTGCGAAAATGAGCGGGAAGAGCATCAGTGCCTGTGCGAAGATAATAGGCATCACACCTGCTGCATTTATCTTCAAAGGAATGTACTGACGAACTCCACCATACTGCTTGTTGCCAACGATTCTCTTTGCATACTGTACAGGAATCTTTCTTACACCCTGTACCAATGCAACTGTTCCTGCAAAGACAAAGAAGAGAATAAGGAGCTCAATTATGAGCATGATATATCCACCTGTTGTCTGTGCGGTTCTGGTAGCAACCTCAGCCCAGAAAGCAAACGGAAGTCTTGCAATGATACCAATCATGATTATGATTGAGATACCGTTGCCAATGCCGCGGTCCGTAATACGCTCGCCGAGCCACATGATGAACATTGTGCCACCAATGAGAACTACTGTAGCAAAAAGATTGAATGAGAATCCGTTCATCAGGAAGGCTGACTCTGGCAACTGTGAATGCAGGTTGGTCAAGTAAGCCGGACCCTGAAGTGCAAGAATCACAATTGTGAGATACCTTGTAAGCTGATTGAGTTTCCTTCTGCCGCTCTCGCCTTCGCGCTGCAGCTTCTGGAAATACGGAATCATCATTCCCAAGAGTTGAATTACAATTGATGCAGAGATGTAAGGCATTACACCCAGTGCAAAAATTGAAGCATTTCCAAAGGCACCGCCTGAGAACATGTTGAGAAGTCCCAACAAGCCGTCAGAAGCCTGCGCCTCAAGATTTGCCAGCTGCGTAGGGTCAATACCCGGTAGAACTACAAAACAACCAAGCCTGTAAACTACAAGCAAGAGCATTGTGTAGACTATTCTGTTACGCAACTCCTCAATCTTGAAAATATTTGAAATTGTTTCAAAAAAACGTTTCATAGGGGGTTAGATTAAAGTTATGGTACCCTTTGCCGCCTCTATCTTTGCAATAGCTGATTTTGAGAATGCATTGGCTGTAACATCAAGCTTTACTGTAAGCTCACCGTTACCAAGAATCTTTACAAGGTCCTTGCTTGAAATAAGGCCGTTCTCAATAAGAACTTCTACTGTAATTACCTCAAGGTTCTTCTTCTGTGCAAGCTCCTGAAGTGTTGAAACATTTATAGGTTTATACTCCACTCTGTTAGGATTGTTGAATCCAAACTTAGGGAGACGTCTCTGTATAGGCATCTGACCACCCTCAAATCCAAGTTTCTTTGAGTAACCTGAACGTGATTTGGCACCGTTCATACCACGTGTAGCTGTACCACCGTGTCCTGAACCCTCACCTCTACCAATTCTTTTCTCCTTCTTGGTAGAACCCTCTGCAGGTTTTAATGTATTTAATTTCATACTCTAAATCTCCTCTTTGTTAGGCAATTTCTTCTACTTTAACTAAATGGGCAACCTTGCTGATCATTCCGTTTGAAACAGAGTTAAGCTCAACCTCCACGCAATGATTAAGGTGATGTATACCCAAAGCCTTAAGTGTTGCAATCTGCCTTTTGTTGGCGCTGCAGCAACTCTTTATCTGTGTAACTTTTACTTTAGCCATAGTGATTTCCTCAATTAACCGTTAAATACTCTGTTCATCTGGATACCTCTCAAACCAGCAATAGTGTAGGCGTCACGTACCTGAGCCAAAGCTGCAATAGTTGCCTTTACAAGGTTGTGAGGGTTTGAAGAGCCCTTTGATTTAGCCAATACGTCATGAATACCTACTGACTCGAATACGGCACGCATAGCACCACCGGCCTTTACTCCAGTACCAGGAGCAGCTGGTTTCATGAATACTCTTGCACCGCCGAATTTAGCTGCCTGCTCGTGTGGAATAGTCTCCTTGCTGAGTGGAACTCTTATAAGGTTCTTCTTAGCATCCTCAACTCCCTTGGCAATAGCTGTTGTAACCTCATTGGCCTTTCCAAGACCATAACCTACAACACCTTTCTCATCACCAACCACTACTATGGCAGCAAAGCTGAAATGGCGACCTCCTTTGGTAACCTTGGTTACTCTTCTTACAGCTACCAATCTGTCCTTAAGCTCAAGATCAGTAGTCTTTACTTTCTTAACATCCAATTTTGCCATAGTATTTAGAATTTAAGACCACCCTCGCGGGCAGCATCTGCCAAACTTTTAACTCTACCATGATAAAGATAACCGCCACGGTCGAAACAAACCTCAGCTATTCCAAGAGCAACCGCCTTCTGGGCAATTGCCTTTCCTACAACAGCTGCAACCTCAACGTTGGTCTTGCCGGCTACCTGCTCTGCCAATGATTTCTCAATTGAAGATGCGCTTGCAAGTGTTACACCCTTAACGTCATCTATCAACTGTGCATAAATCTGCTTGTTGCTTCTGAAAACGCTCAATCTTGGTTTCTGAGCAGTTCCATTGACAACTTTACGAATACGATAGCGTATCCTCTGTCTTCTCTCTATTTTATTCATAGCCTTATCTCCTGTTATTTAGCACTGGCACTCTTACCAGCTTTTCTTCTAAGTTGTTCACCAACAAACTTGATACCCTTGCCCTTATATGGCTCTGGCTTACGCAATGAGCGGATCTTTGCAGCAACCATTCCAAGAAGCTGCTTGTCATAGCTCTTCAAAGCCAATACAGGGTTGGCACCCTTCTTAACAGGCTCTGCCTCAGCTTTCACCTCAGCTGGAAGCTGGAAGTGAATATCGTGAGAAAAACCAAGGCTCATCTCGAGAATCTGGCCTTTAACTTCTACACGGAAACCGACACCTACAAGCTCCTGCTTAACAGTATATCCTGTAGAAACTCCAACAACCATGTTGTGGATAAGTGCGCGGTACAAACCATGCATTGAACGATGGCGCGGCTGATCTGTAGGTCTTTCTACATGAACTACGCCCCCCTCTACGGTTACTTTGATGTCAGCATCAACTTTCTGGCTCATTTCTCCGAGAGGTCCTTTAACCTTAACCACATTTCCGTCCTCAACTTTAACGGTAACACCCTGTGGAAGGCTTACAGGTAATTTTCCTATTCTTGACATAGAATTAAAAATTTATTAATAAACGTAACACAAAACCTCACCACCTACGTTGAGACTCTTTGCCTCCTTGTCTGTGATGATTCCTTTAGATGTTGAGAGAATAGCTATTCCCAATCCGTTGAGTACTCTTGGCATTGTTGCAACGCCTCTGTACTGTCTCAAACCAGGTTTGCTCACTCTGATGATTTTTTTGATTGCTGCTTTCTTTGACTCAGGATGATACTTGAGCGCAATCTTGATTGTGTTGTAAGGAGTACCCTCAACAACCTTGTAGGCGAGGATATAACCCTTCTCGTGAAGAACACGGGCAATCTCCACCTTCATTTTTGACGAAGAAACCTCCAATGTCTTGTGGCCAGCCATGTAGGCATTACGGATTCTGGTCAGAAAATCTGCAATTGGATCAGTCATTTTAACTAATGTTTTTTGTTGAATTTCAGCACTTTAACAAGTGCCCGATATCCAATGGTTAATAATAATGTTTTTATATGACAAAAGCCCTATTGAAAAATAGGACTTGTGTTCTGCTTTTTACCAGCTTGCCTTGTGCACTCCTGGAATAAGACCTTTGGATGCCATTTCGCGGAACTGGATACGGCTGATACCGAACATGCGAATAAATCCTTTTGGTCTTCCGGTAATTGAGCAACGGTTATGAAGTCTTACAGGTGATGCATTCTTTGGAAGAGCCTGAAGTCCTGCCCAATCACCAGCCTCTTTAAGAGCTTTGCGTTTCTCAGCATACTTGGCACATAACTTTGCGCGCTTTACCTCGCGTGCCTTCATTGATTCTTTTGCCATTCTTTTGCTTTATTTTTTATTGTTTTTAAAAGGCAAACCAAACTCTCTGAGCATTGCAAAAGCAGCCTCATTGTTGGTTGTGTTGGTAGTGAATGTAATCTCCATTCCCATTACCTTGGTAATTTTGTCAATATCAATTTCAGGGAAGATAATCTGCTCCTTGATACCAAGTGTGTAGTTACCTCTGCCGTCCATCTTCTCATTGATACCCTTGAAGTCACGGATACGTGGAAGAGCAACTGCAACGAGTCTCTCCATAAACTCATACATCTGAGCGCCGCGGAGGGTAACCTTTACACCAATTGGCATACCCTTACGGAGTTTGAAGTTTGAGATATCCTTCTTTGAGTATGTGAGTACAGCCTTCTGACCTGTAATTGTTGTGAGCTCATCCTGAGCAACCTCAATGAGCTTCTTGTCTGCTACTGCCTGTCCCATACCCTGATTAATAGTAATCTTGGTAAGTTTTGGAACCTGCATAATAGACTTGAATGCAAACTCCTTCTGAAGTTTTGCAACGATCTCCTCTTTATATTTCTTCTGAAGAGTAGGAACGTAGCCGGTCATTACTGGAGCTGCCACTTCCTCTGTCTTAGCTGATTTCTTTGCTGCCATTATTTGATCTCCTCTCCTGATTTTTTAGCATAACGAACAAGCTTGCCGTCTGCATTGAGTTTACGACCTATTTTGGTAGGGACATTCTTAACAGGGTCCAACACCTGAAGGTTGGAGATGTGAATGCCAGCCTCCTGCTTAATGATACCGCCCTGAGGGTTCTTTGCATTTGGCTTAGTGCTCTTGCTTACCATGTTGAGTCCCTCAACAATGGCGCGATTGGCCTTTTTGTCAATACTAATGACCTTACCGGTCTTGCCTTTCTCATCACCGGCATTGACAAAAACCATGTCACCTTTCTTGATATGTAATTTCATATTCATAACGCTCATTTGAATTATAATACCTCAGGTGCCAATGAAACTATTTTCATATAATTGTCACGCAACTCTCTGGCTACAGGTCCAAAAATACGAGTTCCTCTGACCTCACCCTGGTTGTTAAGCAGAACGCATGCGTTCTCATCAAACCTGATGTAAGAGCCATCTGCCCTGCGAATCTCTTTTTTAGTACGGACTACAACTGCTTTTGAAACAGAGCCCTTCTTTGCCTCAGCCCCAGGGATTGCACTCTTTACGGCAACAACAATCTTGTCACCAATGTGAGCATAACGCCTGCGGGTACCGCCCAACACACGAATGCAGAGAACCTCCTTTGCACCGCTGTTATCAGCTACCATTAATCTTGATTCCTGTTGTATCATGGCTTATTTAACTTTTTCTACGATTTCTACTAGTCTCCAGCATTTTGTCTTGCTCAAAGGACGAGTCTCCATAATTCTGACGGTATCTCCCTCAGAACACTCATTCTTCTCATCATGAGCTACAAACTTAGTGGTTTTATTCACGAACTTGCCGTAAATAGGGTGTTTCTCTTTTGTCTTGACTGCAACAACAACAGACTTGTCCATCTTGTTGCTTACCACTACACCTACTCTTTCTTTTCTAAGTTTTCTTTCCATGAACTTCTACTATTTGTTCTGGTTTTCAATTTGGCTCAAAACTGTGAGCATTCTTGCTATATCTTTTTTAGCTTTCTTAATCTTTGATGAATCCTCTACCGGAGAGATTGCATGATTAAGTTTCATCTGGTTGAGAGATACACGCATTCCCTCCAGACGCTCGCGGATATCTTGTGCGGACATTTCACGTATTTCACTTGCTTTCATAATCTTCTGGCAGTTTTATTATTCAACATAGTCTCTTCTGACAATGAACTTGGTGTTTACAGGAAGTTTCTGTGCACCAAGGCGCAATGCCTCTTTTGCAATCTCCATTGATACACCCTCAATCTCTATGAGAATTCTACCTGGAGTTACAGGAGCAACGAATCCCTCTGGGTTACCTTTACCTTTACCCATACGAACCTCGGCAGGTTTCTTTGTGTATGGTTTGTCAGGGAAGATTCTGATCCAGATCTGACCTTCACGTTTCATATAACGTACTACTGCCTGACGTGCAGCCTCAATCTGCTGACCTGTTAACCAGTAAGGCTCAAGGGTCTTGATACCAAAAGAGCCGAATGCCAACTGTGCTCCTCTCTGAGCCTCGCCTTTCATGCGACCTTTCTGCGCTCTTCTGAACTTGGTTTTCTTTGGTTGTAACATTACTTTTCAGTTTTTACAATTCTAAATTCTTGATTCTCAGCCACTTAGTTGTAACGGAACTATAGTAGCGGGTTGCAAAGATAAACAAATATTTTCATATGCAAAAATTTTCGAAAAAATTTTGCGCATTTAAGACAAAAAAAAATTGGGCCAAAGACCCAATTTTCAATAAGTTATAATACTCTATCGCAGTATAAAAAGAGCATTTTCTACCAAAATTTCATTGCATTTCAACCAAAACGCCACTGCACGCAACTGCACCTTCTTTAACGGAGAGCGGCCGCACCGCTCAGTTCGCGCCCTTTGGCCTCAACAACACGCATGACCCTGAGAAGGTTCTCACCCCAGAAGAGTTTTATGTCATTGTGTGACCACCCGCGGCGGAGCATCTCAACGGTTATGTTCTTCATCTGGCTGCAATCCTCAAGTCCATTCATTCCGCCACCGCCATCGAAATCGGTGCCTATTCCTACGTACTCTATTCCAACAAGGTCACGCACATACTCCACATGGTCAACATAATCCTTCACGCTCACCTCAGTTTTTGGCCTCCATGAGAGGAAGAATCTGCCGGAACCAATTTGAATAAGGCCGCCCTTGGCCGCTATGGCCTTTATCTCCTCATCCTTCAGGTTGCGCGGATGGTTCTTTATGTTCCATACCCCGGAGTGGGTGGCAACGCAGGGAGCCTTGCTGCAGGCAACGGCATCGAGAAGGGATGCTGTTGTAACGTGCGAAACGTCAACTATCATTCCAAGAACATTCATTGTGTCAACAACAGCCTTTCCAAAAGGAGAGAGGCCGCGCCAATGCTCAACACTGTCGCGCGATCCGTCACAAAGATCATTGTTGTAGTTGTGTGTAAGAGTCATGGCCCTGCAACCCTCATTGTAGAATTTGCGGAGGTTGTTTATATCCTTGCCAAGAACATATCCGTTCTCAAGGGTGAGCATCACAATTGATTTGCCCTCCTTTTTCAGCTTCCAGAAATCATCGGCACACCAGGCCTGACCACACTCATCCGAGTGCTTTGCCATATACTCCTTGAAGAGCTTTATTTCATTGAAGGCAAAATCAACAGCTTTCTGGCTTGAAGCATCATCAAGAGGTCCCTGCCCCTTGTAAATGGCAAAAAAACAGGCATCGAGCCCTCCGGCCTTCATCTTTGGGAATGTAACCTGCCCCTTGGTAACCGTATAACCCTTTGCATCAGGATGATTCAAATGGCTTGCGGAATCAACGTGCGTATCAATTGAAAACATCACCTTGTGGAGTGAATCCGCAATTTCATTCAGGCGCGCGTCTCTATCACGTCCAACATTTTGTGCAAAGGTGCTCAAGGAGAGCATCAGGCAGCTCAGAAGAAGCAGAGCCGCAAAGAAATACTTTTTCATATAATATCTAATCCGGTTTTCGAAATTATTGTGCAGCCAACATCACTTTACACTCTTTGACGGACTCTTCACCCACCATCCCATTCTCCATGCAAAAATCAGCAGAATTGCAGAGAGTGCCAGGCAGGCCAGCATCAGCCATAAGCTCCAGCCGGCTGCAAAGGCAATTGGAACAAAGGTAATAAGCAGAATCTCAATAGGAGCCACCGGCAGATAAGCAAGCGCATAGTCATCCATAGCCTTACTCTGCATCTTCGGATCCACTATTCTAATAAGAGCAATACCCATTGCCATTGTTCCTGTCCACCATCCCCACGCAAAAATGGAGCGCTCAAACCAGTATGTCTTGGAGAGATGCCTGCCAAAATAGAATGTAACGCCAAGAACTATTATTATTCCAAATATTATAAGCACAACAAGCGGCAGAGCATATTTCACAACCACGCCAAGGTTTATGGCAGCAACACCGCACGCAACCAGCAGGTCGGTAAAGAAACTTCCCACCCTCTGGGTAAGGTTTGCATCAATATACTCCGAATACCTGCACTTGTTTCCAATACCCTTTATGAGCAGCCCGGCAACGAATGCACAACTGAAAACAGGCAACTCCAGACCAGGATACCAATGCTTTACCAAAAGCGATAACACATACCCCACAAACGCGGCCACAAACACAAACCCTATGTGGAATGTGAGTGCTTCAATTGAAATTGAGGAGGTTGTGGCATTTCCTACAGAATCCCTCTTCTCCTGAGGAAGCAGGCCATGACGCAACTCGTCAGGAAGATCCTTGAAGTCTGCAACAAATGATGTCTGATTTCTCTTTGTGGCTATTTTTATAAGAACAAGTCCTCCAAGAACCGCACATATTACGCCAACGGTGGCCGTTGTCATTCCAAGCGAAGTGGCCTCATCCCAACCAAGATTGTTGAAGGCCGTTCCAATGGCAGCCGCCGTTCCATGCCCACCATAGAATCCAGTGGATAGCATAACACCGAACGCATCATTGAGAGAAGGCCATATCATCTTCATTGCAAAGAGCCCGAAAAGGCCGGCAAGTCCCCACTGTATGAGCATTCCTATTTGGGAGAAGACCCACATTGGACCAACCTTGGATGCAACCTCCTTCATCTTAACATTAGGGGAGCTCAAGGCCAGTGAAGCAAAGACAAGGGCAATCATTACCGAAGCGTATGCTCCAAGATTATTTGAAAATGGAAGCCATCCCAACCCGTTGGGTCCGAATGCAAGACCCAGAATACCCGCAATAAGACTTGGTGGAATAAAAAGCTGCTGAACAAGCTTTATCTTAACCCTTATAAGTTTTCCCACCAGCAAAAGCGCAAAAATAAGCCCCATATCCGTAAAGAAGGACCAGGGCGTGAATACCGATGTATCAATGAGCGAACCGAACATGTTTGTCTATTGTTTTCAATTTGGGGGTTAAAGTTACTGAAAAATTGATATTTTTGCCAAAATAGAAGTTGTTTTGGAATATAATCCCCAAACCAAGTTCCCGGGAATGAATCTGCTCAAAAAAAATATCTCTTTAACAATAGTATGCCTGGCGGTGCTCACATTTGCGTGCACTGCACATTGCTTTGCACAGGAGGAGAAGAAAAGTACCTGGAAGCAGGCACTAAGAGAGCAGAAACATCAGGAAAAGAGAAGGGCAAAGGAAGAAAAAGCCATTAAGAAGAGAGAGGCTGAAGCCAGCAGGACAACATCTGGTAAAGCAGACGGCAGTATCGGAGCAAATGGAATGAACGGTATGGCAAACAGTGCGGAGCACAGTGCCAAAAAAGGATATGTCATGGGATATACGGTCGAAAATGGGGATACAATATACCTTGACAAACTTCCACCCGCATATGCCCTGAACAGAGAGGTTTACAAGAGCAAGAAAAAGGAGTGGCGCAAGCACTACAAACTGATCTACAACTTCAAAAAGGCCTATCCTTATGCCCTTCAAGCAAAAAAAATAGCCCACCAGGTCGATAGTATAGTTGCAGCAAGGCATCTTACCGGCAAGGCTCAGGAGGAGTTCGTGAAGCAGTGCGAGGCAGAACTGTTCAAGCAGTTCGAGAAACCGCTCAAGAATCTCACCGTTTCCCAGGGCAGGCTTCTGATGAAGCTCATAGACCGCGAAATAGGTCTCACCACATTCTATGTAATAAAGAACTATAAAGGGCGCTTCAAGGCCTTCTTCTGGCAGGGAGTTGCCCGGCTCTTCGGGTCAAACCTCAAAACCCCCTACGACCGCTTCGGTGCCGACAAAGAGGTGGAAAAACTCGTCAAAATGTGGGAGGACGGCAGCTTCGACGCCCTCTACTTCTCAATATTCTACAAGTAAAAAGGCTTCGCTTTTCAGCGAAGCCTTTTGAAAATATTCCGATTCTTCAATTAGAATGTAAAACCGAACATAAGGTTGAGGAAATGCATCTTACCACCATCAGAGAACTGATCTGTGAAGTAGTACTCATAACCTGCACCAATCCAAAGGCGGGTGAAGTAGAGTTTGGCACCAGCATGAACAGCAGCTGAGAGATCTCTCATATCAGCGTTTGTGAATGAACCTGACGCATTCTTGAACTCATTTCTAAGGTTTGCCATAAGATCAACACCTGCGTATGGAGCAAATGAGCAATCCTCGTCACCGATTTTAACCATGAGACTTACAGGCATCTTTATTCCATAGAAGAAAGGTGATTTGTGCTCCTGGTATGTTCCATGGAACTGTGTGAACTGGAATGCAGCACCATACTCAATGAAGAGCTCGTCAGTACCAAGATTGTGAGCCTGGTTCCAACCGGCAACAACAGTGTTTCCGAATGATGCACTCTCGCCGGCAGAAGCAGTAAGCCAAGATGGAGCATAGCTCAAGTATGCTGAATTGAATTTGCTTGCGCCGTCCTGTGCAAAAGCTACAGAGCAGATTGTAAACAATGCTACAAAAGCTGCTACAAATTTCATATGTTTCATATCCTGTTAGTCAAATTTTTAGAAAATGTAACGAATACCGAACTGCATCTTCCAGCACTGGCTGAGATCGTAGTAGTAGTCGTATGACTGGCTGATGTACTCTTTTGAAGCTGTCTTGTTCAAAGAGAAGTAAGGAACATTGTTCTCATCTACACCATCATACTTGAGAATACGAGTGCTGTTTGAAGCCTCAGTTGCTGACTGGTTTACACCCCAGCTTGAGTTGATCATGTTACCTACGTTCATAATATCAACTGAGAGCTGAATTGTATGAGAAGTCTCGCCAATATTGAACTTGAAGTTCTGTGCCCAACGGAAGTCGAATCTGTGAACAAATGGAGAACGTGCTGCATAAGCCTCAGCATATTTTCCCTTATGGCTCTTCAAATATGAATCCTGGTTTACATAATCCCAGAACAACTCGGCTTCAGCAGGATTTGTGAAGTGAATCTCAGACTCATTCTTAGGAATGTACATAAGGTCGTTGTCTACACCATCACCATTCATATCATTGCTGTAGCAGTAGCTGTTGCCGTATGGAGAGTAACCGCTGTAGAAGAGGCCGAACTGCATCTCATCTGTAAGGCCCTGGAACTTGAACGGAATAGTGTAGTTCAACGAAGCAATTACCTTATGAGGAGTTACATACTTTGAATTCTGTGCAGTACCGAAGTTACAACCATTTACGGTTATCATACCCTGCCATGTTGAAAGAGGGTCTGAACCAGGAAGACCTGAAACCTCCTGCTGCCTGGTATATGTATAGGCAGCCATGAGATCGAGGTTTCTTGCTGGTGAGAGGTTGAATGTAACGTTTGCTGTCATACCCCAACCATCGTGTGTATTGGTAAGAACAGGAGCATTCTTGCCGCTGTAAATGGCACCCTTGTTTGAAGGATATTTCAAACGGTTGTCAGCGCCACGGAATCTCTCCCAATTCTCGGTATCATCGGTAATGTTGATGTTGTCAACAACAACACCATAAACAGTCTTCTGATACATAAACTCAGCTGTTCCTGTGAATGGGAAGCTTACTGGGAACTGGTAGTCGAATGCCAATGAAGTCTTCCATACCTGTGGCATCTTGAAGTTTCTGTCAACACCACTCATTGTAGAACCAGCAACATGCTTTTCATCGGAAAGTTCTGTTGGCAAGCCAAGTGCCTTTATAGTCTCCTCGTTAACCGTTGTTTGAATATTTCCACCGGCGAACTGGTCAAGTCTTGAATCATACTTGCCGGTAGGAACACCATTTTCGTATACGGTCTTGAACTGCACTGAGTTCTGGAGCATATTTGAGTTGGTTGGCATGTTGGTGAAGTATACCAATGGAAGACGGCCCTGGAAGAGACCTGTACCACCACGGAGCTTCATGCTTCTGTCGCCCTTGATATCCCAAACGAAACCAACTCTTGGAGAGACCTGAAGGTTTGTCTTTGGCCAAAGACCTGTATCAATCTTCTGACCGTTACGGAAGGTGTACTCGTAAATTGCATTGTTTGTCTTGATATCATCCTCATCGAAGTTAATTGTATCAAAACGGATACCGTATGTGAGTTTGAATTTCTCACTTGCAGTCCACTCATCCTGAACGTAGAATGCGTACTGTTTGAAGCCAACCTGTGCAGCAGGAGATGTGTTGCCGTTCCAACCATATGTAATGGCGAATGACTCAGGTGTTGCACCAGTGAGGAAATCATCGAGCGATGCATATCTGTAGTACATTGTACCATTTCTCATATATGCGTTGTTTGCAATCTGACGCTCGAGGCTCAAACCTGCGGTAAGTTTGTGCTTGCCAAGAAGAATGGTAACATCATCCTTGAATGTATATATGTTGTTCTTAACACCATTGTTCCATGTGAAGAGCTCATAACCGAGTGACATATAAGGCTCGAGTTTATTCTCATACATGATATCAATCATCGGGAATGGTGATGAATTTGAACCACGTACATCAGAAATCTTTGAAGATGTGAAGAGGAACTGGTTTGAAACCTTGTCTGAGAAACGGTTGTTGAGATCAATTGACAATGTCCTTACCTTGTTGTCCTGAGACCACATTGTATTGGCGAAAGACATTGACTGAGGTCCAACACGATATGTTTCATTAAGACGTTGACCTGTATCTGATGAGTTTCCGTTAGGAGCGTTCCATGCAACGTTCTTTGTGTCGTTGTATCTAACACTGAGTCTGTGACCGTCTGCAATGTTCCAATCAATGCGGGCAAGGAACTTCTTGTTGCTCTCGTCACCATTGAAGTTGGTATAAGAACCTGTCTCATAACCATACCTCTGAAGAACATACTGCTGAACCGCCTGCATGTCTGAAGCAAGTGTTCTTGATACGTTTCCACCTGCTGACTCACCATCCTGACGTGCACGGTATGTGATTACCTGACCAGGGTTCTTCTCAGTCTCATAGCTTACGAAGAAGAAGAGTTTGTTCTTTATAATAGGACCACCTATTGTGAAACCGAATACCTTCTTTGAAGCGTCAGCTCTTGCACCAAGATCAACACCGTTCACACGGTTACCTCTAAGATTCTGGTCGTTGTAATATGTGTAAGCAGTTACCTTAAGAGTGTTTGTACCTGACTTGGTAATAGCGTTGATACCACCGCCAATGAAGTTGGTCTGCCTTACATCAAAAGGAGCAATTACAACCTGAACCTCCTCCAAAGCATCCATTGAAATTGGGTTTCCACCACCAGGGAGCTTGTCAGAAAGACCGAAGTTGTTATTGAAGTTTGCACCGTCAATGGTGAAGTTGGTAGAACGGCCGTCACCACCTGCGAAGCTCATGCCTGATGCGTATGGAGACATACGTGCAATATCAGAGATGCTACGGTTCACGGTAGGAACTGTGTTGATCTTCTGACTGTTGATGTTCATTGCGGCACCGGTCTTCTCTGTTGCGAACTTTGAAGTTGAGGCAACTACAAGAACCTCATCAAGCTGCTCAGAAGCAAGAGCCATCTTGGCGTTGATTGAGTTAGCCTCACCAAGCTCAAGTGTCTGGTCTTTGTACTGTACTGTCTGAGAACCAATGAGGGAGAATGTAATCTCGTATGGACCACCAGGACGCATACCCTGAATGGCATACCTACCCATCTCATTGGTAGCTGCATAGTACTTAGAACCTGAAGGAGTGTGTACTGCAACAACTGATGCACCAATGAGAGGCTCACCATTCTCGTCAGTAACAGCACCGTTCAATGTAGCTGTTGTAATCTGCGCATTTGCAGAAACAACAACCAGCAATGCTGCCAAAACGGAGCAAAAACTGCTAAATAATTGTTTCATAAAGTGTTAAATTAAGTTTATAGAAGAATAGTTTGGCGCAAAAGTAGCGAAAGGAAATGTTAACTCAAAAGATATTTGAAAAAACTTATTACGCAGTTGTTAACACTCTGTTAATCAGCTATCTCGTTTAATTCAATTTTTCAATTTGCAACTAATTGAAAAAGGTGTATCTTTGCGCTCGGAAAGTGGAGAGATTTGACTGCTTGCAACCACTGAAAAAAATGCTAAAATGCCATACAGCCATTACATCAATGGCCTCTGTTGCCGCTCAGGCAACAAGCGTTTCAGCATAATGCATAACAACAAGCGGATTCCCACACTCAGTGGTGTCATTGCCGCTTGTCTCTCCGCATAAAAATATTTGTTTTATGTCATATTTATTTACATCAGAGAGCGTGTCTGAAGGACATCCCGACAAAGTTGCAGATCAGATTTCAGATGCGATACTTGACGAATTCCTCAGGAAGGATCCATCAAGCAAAGTGGCCTGCGAAACCTTTGTAAGCACAGGCCTTGTAGTTATAGGCGGTGAGGTAAAATCTGAGGCCTGGGTAGATATACAGCAGGTTGCAAGAGATACTATAAGGAGAATAGGCTACACCAAAGGGGAATATATGTTCGATGCCAACTCCTGCGCCGTTCTTTCTGCGCTCCACGAGCAGAGCGCCGATATCAACAGAGGCGTTGAGAGGGAGCAGAGTGATGACCAGGGTGCCGGAGACCAAGGAATGATGTTCGGCTACGCCTGCAACGAAACTCCGGAATATATGCCTCTTCCTATATTCCTTGCACATCTTGCGCTCAGGGAACTTGCCAATATAAGAAGAGAGGGGAAACTGATGCCATACCTCAGGCCGGACGCCAAATCGCAGTTCACCATTGAGTACTCCAACGACCACGTTGCACAGAGAATAGATACTATTGTAATCTCCACACAACATGACGAATTCGACGATGATTTCTCAATGCAGCAGCGCATACACAGCGACGTGAAGAATATTCTCATTCCAAGAATGGTTGAGAAACTGGACCCTAAGGTTGCATCTCTCTTCAACACTGAGTTCAAACTCCTAGTCAACCCTACCGGCAAGTTTGTAATAGGCGGCCCTCACGGAGACACCGGTCTTACCGGAAGGAAGATTATTGTTGACACATACGGCGGACGTGGAGCTCACGGTGGCGGAGCCTTCTCCGGCAAAGACAGCTCAAAGGTCGACCGCAGCGCAGCATACGCAGCACGCTACATTGCCAAGAACCTTGTTGCCGCAGGTGTGGCAGGGGAGATGCTTGTGCAACTGAGCTATGCAATTGGAGTTGCACAGCCTCTGAGCATCTATGTTAATTCGCGCGGTTCCTTGAACCCACTGCTTACCATAGCCGATAGTGACACAGGCACCCTTCGCCCTATGAATGATGGTGATGTAGCACGGAAGATAGGTGAACTCTTTGACCTCCGCCCGGCAAGAATCGTGAAGAAGTTCGGACTTACCAACCCTATATTCGGACCTACCGCAGCTTACGGACACGTAGGACGCACTCCATACAAGGAGATGGTTACGGTTTATGAAAACGGTAAAGCCACCGAGAAGGAGGTTCAGTTCTTCGGATGGGAACTCCTCGATTCAGTTGAAATGGTGAAGAAAGCTTTTGGCCTGTAATTCAGGCACTCTGATATGATTTTTCAATGGCCAGTCTCAATTCAGTGAGGCTGGCTATTGTTTTAAGTTTACCATCCTGAACAAACGAAATACCTCCTGTCTCCTCAGAAACTACAATGGCAGTTGCGTCAGTATCAAGTGTAATGGCACAGGCTGCGCGATGCCTCAATCCATAACGTGCCGGTATGTCCGGATTCTCCGTAATTGGGAGAGTACATCTTGCGGCAACTATTCTGTTGGTGGCAATTATCATGGCCCCGTCATGCAGAGGGGTGTTCTTGAAGAAGATATTCTCAATGAGCCTCTTGCTTATTATGGCATCAATGGTGTCGCCGGTTCTTGTAACAAAATCAAGGGATGATGTGTGCGGCATTACAAAGAGGGCTCCTGTTCTGCTTTCACTCATTGACTGACAGGCCTGAATAATTTCATCTATGGAATCGGAAGAGAGACTCTTTTCGTTTGATGCGCTCAGCCATTTTGCTATGTGTTTTGTAGCCCCTTTGGAGAAGTACTCCTTGCCTATGTGCATAAGGCCTCTTCTTATCTCCTGCTGGAAAAGTACTATTATTGCAATGACTCCGACACCGAGCACCTGCCCAAGAATTGTTGAGAGCAGTCTCATGTTCAACGCCTTCACAACAAACCATACAATGTAAAGAATGAGTATTCCCACAAATATGTTCATTGCCTGGGTACCCCTTATAAGTCTGTATATTTGAAAGACAAGAAGGGCCACAACAATGATGTCAATGACATCAATGACATTTACACCAATGAAATCCAACATAATCCGCTGTTCTATGAGTTTTAAAGTTTTGTAAAACAGGCTCTGCGCCCCTCATAATGTACACAATATGAGAAGCCGCACTCCTTAACAACACTGGAGAAGTGCTGAAAATTCTCAGCTATTCTCTCCGGTGTATGGGCATCGGAGCCAAAACTTACACACTCCCCGCCAAGCTCCCTGAACCTCCTGAGAATTGCCGTGTCGAATTCCGGAACGGCCCCGCCCCTGCTCCTGTATGTATTCGTGTTCACCTCAAAAGCCTTCCCGTTCTGAGCCATATACCTCAACAGCTTGTCGAGATGTTCCGGAAAATCGGAATAACGTATTGAGCGCACACTGTATGGAGCGTATCTGGCTATGTAGTCAATATGACCTACCACATCAAAATCTCCATACTCAATGGCAGTTGATGCAATTACATCAAGTGCCCTTCCATACGCCTCCTTGAACTCCTTCCCCTCATAATAATTTCCATAATAAGGGTCAAGCCCATCTATGAAGTGCACGGAGGCTATGACTATGTCAAACGAACAGCCCTTTATCCACTCCTTTATTCTGGACACCACTCCGGGCTGAAGGCCAACCTCAACTCCCTTGAACACCTTCAGGGCAGGATATGCGGTGGAAGCTTCATCTATCGCCCTTTGTTGGGCATTGATGTCAAAAACATACTGTTCGCTTCCGCGGGGTGCCCAAAGGTCGAGATGATCGGTGATGCTGATTCCGGCAACTCCCCTCCCAAGCGCGCTGGAAAATGCAGTATCGAGGGACATTTCAGAGTCGGCCGAAAAAGTGGAATGTGTGTGGTTGTCAAAGAGCTGCTCCATAGTGTTTTCAGCGCAGTGGCGCTATTTCTTCTCTTCCGGCTCCTTCTTGGCGCCCTTCTTCAGAACCCAGGTGCCATCCTTGGCCTTCTTATACTCCTTCCCTTTGCCCACATATCTGAGGAATCCTATGTACTGCTGTTCGGTCAGAGCCTTTTTCATTGCCTCCTCGGTACGCTTTTCCCACTTGTCGTGAACTGCTTTGTAGCTCTCGGCGTTGCGCATCCCCGACTCATTGAGCCTGTCGTATTCCTCCATTGTTGAGGCGTAGTTGAACGAGAGTATGGAGTCTACCCAGAATGCCTGTTCCGGAGAGAGGTTCAGCTCCTTTTCAAGTTTTTCAACCTGCTCAGCCACAACCTGTTCTGTTGTCTTCTGTTCCTTCTCCTGAGCAAAAGCCGATACTGTACCAAGAATTGACAGGAGAACTGCTGCGAAAAAAATTCTCTTCATATTGTATTATTGTGTTGTTTCAAATGGTTATTTGGCCTGCGGTGCCGCACTCTTCTGCGCAGCAGCATCAGGTTCGGTTGCCGGTGACTGAGTTGCGGAGTTCTTCTGCGCAAATCGCGCCTTGTCATCCTCAATGGAGATCATTGCAGGGTCCGACGCCACGCTTCGCTTCCACAAATCCGTATATCCGGGCTGCTTAGGGGCAATAGGCATTCTGCTTCCACCCCCGAAACCTTCATAATCCGAATACTTGAACGAGCCATCCTCGTTCTGCACCTTCACGTTGCCGTCTATGTATTTTACGAAGAGATGCTCCTCAAGTGCCTTGAACTTGTTGAACATACGGGTAGCAAAGAGTTCACTCCAGGTGGTGAGATACTCCTTGACATCCTCCTCCTTCTCCTCCATAATTCGAAGAGCCTCCTTATCTACCGTAGGAATTATTTTCAGAGCGCCATTCTCATGCTCGTCTGAAGCGGCCCTTACCTCAGGAGCCACAAGATTGTACCTGAGGTATGCCTGATGGGCAATACGGTTGAAAAGCCAGAATGCAGAGGTTGGAGAGTAGGTAAGCATATCTCCATTCTCCGGGCTGAAACATTCAGGGACCCTTGTTCCGGATGAATAAACAGGTGTAAGGCAGGAGGTTGCAGCATCATCAACGCCGAACCATAGAATTCCACCTATTTCGTCTGGGAGCCAGCTGCGCGCCTGGCCAACAAGCCAGAATCCGGTCTGCTGGGTTGCAATGGCCCTCTCATTCACATATCTCTTTCCCTCCCACTCGAACTCCATAGGACGCCAGCGGTAAGGAAGTTCATTTCCACCGGCACCTATATCACGTCTCATATCAAGAGGAGTGTTCTCAAAGTGGTCTCTCATCACATCTGCCACATCCTTCACGCCAATTTTCCTTGCAGGCTTTATGAACAGAGGCATGCTTCCTGTTGAGTCAACTCCGCTCATATAGTCTATATAATCTGAGGCAGGTGTTTCATTGAACATGCCGCCGCCAAGAATATTGAAGGCTGCCCACACCCTTGCATCACAAGCCCTTATTGTACCATAATCTGCAGGAGCGTATGCTGCCGCAAAACTGAACGGTTCTCCATTTGAAGGATCATAGAATCCCTTCTCTATAGCAAATGAAATCACATCCGGAGCAAAAAGGCAGTTCTGTGGATCATCCATTGGAAACTCTCTTATTCTGGACTGGTTTGCATGGGCGCAGATGTATCCGTCAGGTACTCTGCGAGCCACCCAAACTGCACCTTTTCTCTTGTTGTTACCCTTTTTATCCAATTCAACGCCCTTGCCTACAATCTCCATAATCCACGCCTCGTTCTTGTCTGCAATTGACAAGGTCTCACCTTCTGAAGCATATCCATACCTGTTCATGAGGTCAACCATTATATCTATTGCCTCACGTGCAGTGGCGGCACGCTGGAGAGTGATATACATCATACTGCCGTAGTCTATTCCGCCCAGGGTGTCAACAAGCTCCTCGCGACCACCGAAAGTTGTCTCGGTAATGATGAGCTGATGCTCGTTCATATTACCCATTGTTGAGTATGTACGCTCAACCTGAGCGATAGTGCCTAGTGGCCTTCCGCCTGTGTCCCACTCCTTTATTGCAATCTTGCTCCCCTTCTTGAAAATGGCGGCAGGAGTATGATAGAGTTCTCCATACTGCACATGGGAATCTGCAGCATAACTTACAATTACGGAGCCGTCTGTTGAAGCACCCTTTGTTACTATTATATTGGTGCAGGAGTGAGCCCGTTGCGGAAAGAGTGCCATACCAAGAAGCAATATGGCCGTTATAAAGGACTTTGGCATAAATTTATCGTTTGTTTAACGAGCAAATTTATGTAAAATAGTTACTTTTGCCAACTTTATTATTTCAACAATGACAAACAACAGAGAGAGTTTCGGAGGCAGATTCGCCGTTCTTGTGGCTTTGGTGGGTTCGGCCGTTGGTTTGGGAAACTTGTGGAGATTTCCATATCTGGTGGGAAGAAACGGAGGTGCCGCATTCATACTGATATACATAGTCATAGCTCTGCTCATATGCCTGCCTATGATGCTTTCGGAGGGCATAATAGGAAGAAGGGCCGGAGCAAATGTCTTCAGATCGTTCAAAAAGCTTGCGCCCGGAAGCGGTTGGTGGCTTATTGGCATAGGTACAATAATTACAACATCCCTTATTATAAGTTTCTACTCAGTAGTTGGTGGATGGATTATATATTTTCTTGTAAAGTCAGCTACGCTGCAACTTTCAGGGGATGCCACTGCAAATGGAGGCATCTTCACATCTCTAATCTCATCCCCCATTGAACCGCTGGTATATACCGCAATATTCCTATTTGCAACCGGAGGCATCATATCAATGGGCGTAAAAAGCGGAATTGAGAAGGTGTCAAAGATACTTATGCCTCTGCTCTTTGTATGTACGGTCATCATTGCTGTGGAGAGTCTGATGCTTCCAGGATCCTCAAAGGGAGTAGAGTTTCTATTCAAACCGGATTTCTCAAAGGTAACGGCAGAAACGGTTTTCCAGGCGCTTGGACAAGCCTTCTTCTCAATGAGCCTTGGATGTGGAATCATAATAACATACTCTTCATACATAAAGAAGAATGAGCACATAGTGACTACATCATTCATAACATCATGTATGGACACTCTCTTTGCCCTCATAGCGGGATTGGCAATAATGCCGGCCGTATTTGCGTTCGGGCAGGAGCCTGCTCAAGGGCCTGGCCTTCTGTTTGTCATTCTGCCGGATATCTTTACAAAGATTCCTGGAGGAGAGGTAATTGCCATTCTCTTCTTCATAGTTGTATTTGTAGCGGCAGTGACTTCATCTATCTCCCTGCTGGAAATAGATGTTGCCTTTCTCAGTGAGGAGTTTGGATGGTCAAGGGCAAAGAGTGCAACCATAAGCAGCTCCATTATTTTCATCTTTTCTGTATTGTGTTCTCTCTCAATGGGGCCTCTCAAGGATTTTACAATTGCAGGCAAGACAATATTCGATCTGTTTGATTATGTGACCGCAAACATACTCATGACAGTATGCTCTCTGGGGTGCGTGCTCTTTGCCGGGTGGAAACTCAAGAGAGAGGATATAATAGATGAGCTCACCAATGCCGGGAAACTGAAAATCTCTCCTGCTACGGTATCCTTCTTCATCTTCTCAATAAGATATATAGCCCCCGCAGCTATTATAATAATTGCAATATTCAGTCTGTTCGCATAACGGAATAAATAAGATGAAAGGTGCCAGAGAGAATTTCGGTGGACGGTTTGCGGTTCTGGTGGCGCTGGTAGGTTCAGCTGTAGGATTGGGCAACCTGTGGAGATTCCCATACCTTGTGGGAAACAACGGAGGTGCCGCATTCATTCTTATATATATTGTCCTCACGTTCCTGCTGTGTCTGCCAATAATGCACTCAGAAATTGTAATAGGCAGGAGAAGCAAGGCAAATGTATTTGGAGCATTCAATACTCTTGCACCCGGCTCCAAATGGAAATACGCAGGAGTCCTTGCTTTAGTTACCACTGCAATAATCCTTGGATTCTATGCCGTTGTAGGAGGATGGTCACTCTTCTTCTTCATAAAGGCTCTCTTTTTCCAGCTCAATGAGGCAGGCGGAAATGCCGCTGAACCTCTATTCACCTCAATGGCTTCCGCCACCTGCACCCCATTGATATATGCGGCGGCCTTTATGATTGTTACAGCTCTTGTAATAGCATGCGGCGTAAGAAAGGGAATTGAAAAGTACTCCAAGATAATGATGCCTGTTCTCTTTGTGTGCACAGTAATTATTGCCATTGAGAGCATATCACTGCCTGGAGCCATGCGCGGTGTGGAGTTCCTCCTCTATCCGGATTTTTCAAACATGACCCCGGACACCGTGCTGAATGCGCTTGGCCAGGCCTTCTTCTCACTCAGTCTTGGTTGCGGCACGTTCATAACATACTCGTCATACATGAAGAGCAGTGAGAACATACTGAAAGTTTCACTTCTTACTGCGCTTTGGGACACCATCTTTGCCATACTTGCGGGACTGGCCATAATGCCTGCCGTATTCGCATTCTCGCAGGAACCATCACAGGGGCCGGGGTTGCTCTTCATTATACTTCCTGACATACTCTCAAAGATTCCGTTCGGTGGTTTAATATCAATTCTGTTCTTTGCAGTGGTATTTCTGGCAGCTCTCACATCATCAATATCAATGCTTGAGATCATTACATCATACACTACCGATGAATTCAAATGGAGCCGCAAACGCAGTGTTGTTACAATATGCTCCATAATATTCATTCTGACCACATTATGCTCCCTATCCATGGGGCCTCTCGCCTCATTCAAGATATTTGGTAAAACCATATTCGAACTTTGCGATTTCCTGACCGCCAATGTAATGCTCACTTGCGGCTCACTTGCATATGTGATTTTCGTTGGATGGATAATGAAACGCTCGGATGTACTTGATGAACTCACAAACGGAGGTACTATAAAAATTGCACCACAGGCTGCCAACTTCCTCCTCTTCTCAATAAAGTACCTTGCTCCGGCAGCAATACTCATTATTACAGCCTACTCCCTCTTCTTCTGATTCAGGAACACGCCCATAGACTGAGAGAACTGTACTGCCGCAAAAATCTTTACGGAACAAATCCAAGCGTGGCTATGCTCACACGGCAGCAGAAATGTTCCAATATGGAGTTGGCACAGGCATCGAGCGTAGCCCCGGTGGTGAGCACATCGTCAACCAATAGCAGATGTCTGCCGTCAATTTTTCTATGAACTCCTGCACCACTCCTTACCCCAAAGGCATCCTTGACATTCAACCATCTCTGGTGGCGGTTCTTTCTTGTTTGTGTAGCTGTTGCGCTTCTCCTGTATAGCAGATGAGTGAAGAGAGAGGCTCCACCTGGCAAAACTTCACTGTACCCTATGCGTATGCCCTTTGAAATTTCAGCCGTTTGATTATACCCTCTTTTGAGCCTTCTGCGCCAATGGAGCGGTACAGGCACAATGTAATCAATGGGAGGTGCTTTACCCAACAGGACATCACTGGCAATTCGTGCTCCAAGCATACGTCCCATTTGGAGAGCAAGCGCAATGTCCGAGCCGTATTTTATGCGATGCACTATCTCCTTGTAGGGGTTTACATAATAGAAGAGCGGCCATACCGCTTCAATACGACACCTACCCCAGAATACACGCTGGGCGGCAGAAAGAGGCTCCTCACCTGTTATGAAGGGCATATCCCAAAGGCAGGTGCAGCACAGCTTCTTCTCCGCTCCAACCAGAGAGTTGCCGCACAGGATGCATCTTCGGGGAAAGAAAAAATCAAGAACTCCACCAAGCATACAATGTTCATGCAGTGGAGGGGAGTGGGACAAAATTACTCAAATATGATATGATTTGCTATTTTTGCGGGAAGAATGACAAACAGTGGAACAATAGAGGTAAAGCTTGGATTCAACAAGGTGAGGGAGTGGATTGCATCCCGCGCCAGGAGTTCCTATGCCAAGAATAGGGCAATGGAGGAGCAGGTGAGCGGGAATCTTGCAACAATTGAACGCAGGCTCATACTTACCGAGGAGATGAAGTACATCTGCATGTTTGAGCCATCATTCCCAAAAGAGGGCTATGAAGACAACCTCGACTACCTGAAACCTCTGCTCACCCCATCAACCGTAATTACTCTGGAGAATATGGTGCGCCTGAGCAGATACCTCCAGACCCTTAAGGAGATTGTCACATTCTTCAAAAAGAGCAAGGAGGAGGCCTACCCCAATCTCAAGGAGATGGTTGCAGGCGTCATTCTCTATCCTGCCATTTCACAGAAGATAGATGGAATACTTGACAAGAACGGAGAGGTGCGCGACAATGCTTCCCCTGAACTTGCAAGGCTCAGGAGCGAAATACGCTCCAAGGAGGGAGCAATAAGCCGCAAGGTGCAGTCCATTCTGAAAAAGGGCATTGAAGATGGATTCGTTGCCGAAGATGCAACGGTGCAGATGCGCGACGGAAGGGTATTGGTACCTGTTGTAGCCGGCAACAAGCGCAAACTTGGAGGCTTTGTATATGATGAATCGGCAAGCGGTAAAACCGTTTTCATAGAGCCGGCAGAGGTAGTAGAGCTTGGAAACGCACTTCGCGAACTTCAGTTTGCCGTTCAGCGTGAAATTTTCAGGATACTTGATGAATTCTCATCCTTCCTCAGACCATATCTTCCGGAACTTATTGATGCAGCCGGCGTTTTGGGTGAAATTGACTTCATTCTTGCCAAGGGTCAGCTTGCAATGGAGCTGGCATGCGACCGCCCGATTGCAAGCGTAAGCGGAGAGCTGAAAATAAGCAAGGGGAGACATCCCGTACTGGAGAGAGCTCTGCAGAAGGAGGGGAAGAAGATTGTTCCGCTTGATTTGCATCTTACAAAGGAGAAATCGATTCTTGTGATATCAGGGCCTAACGCCGGTGGAAAATCGGTATGCCTGAAGACCACAGGAATTCTGCAATATATGTATCAGTGGGGTATGCTTGTAAGCGCCAGCGCCATAAGCGAGTTTCCTGTTCTTGACAACATATTCATAGACATAGGAGACCAGCAGAGCATTGAAAACGACCTGAGCACCTACAGCTCGCACCTTATGAGCATGAAGGAGATGGTTGAGGGCGTTGACCCGCAATGGCTTGTACTAATTGATGAGTTCGGTTCAGGCACTGAGCCTGCCGCAGGCGGCGCAATTGCAGAAACCATTCTCAAGCACCTCGATAGAACAGGGTGCTACGGTGTAATTACAACCCACTACACCAACCTGAAAATGTATGCCGCCAATGCAACCGAAACTCATGTTGCAAATGGTGCAATGCTCTTTGATGTTGCCAACATACAGCCGCTCTTCACCCTTGAGCAGGGGTTGCCGGGCAACTCTTTTGCATTTGAGCTGGCAAGGAAAATAGGGCTTCCAACCTGGCTGGTGGAGCAGGCACAGGAGGCTGCCGGAACCGGTTTCGTGGATATGGAGAGGCAGCTGAGGAAGATTTCGCGCGAAAAGCGCAAGCTTGAGGAGAAGCTCAAGAGAATAAGCACTACAGACAAGGTGCTTGAGAGTGTCACCGACAAATATCAGAAGGAGCTTGCAGAGATAAAGCAGAGTAAAAAGGAGATAATAGAAACCGCCAAGGCACAGGCTCAGGAAATAGTTTCACAGGCCAACCGTCAGGTGGAGGCTACAATTCGGAGCATCCGTGAGGCCCAGGCTGAAAAGGAGAGGACAAAAGAGGCCAGGAAGTCACTGACATCATTCAGAAACTCCCTTGGAGAAGAAAACCACTCTGAACAGGATCTGAAAATTGAGCGGAAGATGCAGCAGCTCCAGCAGAGGCAGCAGCGCAAACTTGAACGAAAACAGAGAGATGGAAACGGTGGAGAAGGTGCAGATGCCAATGGAGGGAAGCCTGTGGTTAAGGTTGAAGCCGGTCCGCTTACAGTAGGATGCAAGGTCAGAATCAAGAGCAACTCCCTAATTGGCCAGATTCACCAGCTGGGAGACAAATATATTATGGTGGCCGTGGGAAACATCCTCAGCCGGATGAAGGAGAGCGATGTTGAAAGAATATCTGCAAAGGAGTTCGAACAGGCGCACCAGCAACGCAGCAGAAGCATTGCACAGATATCTGAGAGCATATCACAGCGCAAGCTGGAGTTCAAACCCTCAATTGACATACGCGGGGAGAGGTTGTCGGATGCCCTTGACATAGTGAGCCGCTATATTGACGATGCCATTATGCTGGACATTCCACAGGTTAAGATACTTCACGGCAAAGGCACCGGAGTGCTCAAGGAGGAGATAAGAAAATACCTCAGATGCCAGAGCGGAATTGCCGATATACAGGATGAGGATATAAGATACGGAGGAAGCGGTATCACAGTAGTAACCTTCGGTTAATGGAACCGGAGACGAAATCCTCCACTATTTGAAAACTGAAATAAACTGTTAAAAATACACTATTATGGAAGAAATGGAAGAGAGAAGAGAATCAATGAACTTTGCCAGACACATGAAGCACTCATCACTGAGTCCAAGAGCGAAGAAGCACTCAACAGCAAAACTTATTGCACTGCTGGCCATACTCATTATTCTTGTATTTGTAATGATATTCACCGGCTGTAGCAGGCCGAATGCAGAAGTAGAGTGTTCAAAAGCCGAAAGAACTGCAGCGCAGTTCCTTACATCAAACATAAACAGAGATTACAAGACTATGAGGGAACTCTCAACTCCTTCGCTTGATTCACTTATTGCATCGGCAGAGAGCGAAACAGCCAGGATGAGCGCCAATGCAAGGAAAATGATTGCAAAAGTTACCGAAAACCTCAAGATTCAGATTGACTCATCATATACGAACCAATCTGCAGATACCGCAACCGTCTTCTACACACTAATGGTGAAGAAGACGGAAAAAACGGTAGAAGCCACCCTAAAGAGCGCCAAGGTTACCCTTCTTAGAAAAAGGGGCGAGTGGAAGGTTGAATCAATGGAGTAATTACTCCTCGCCTTCCTTCTTTACCTCAGGTCTCTGCACTGGTGCTGCAACAGGTGCTGGTGCAGGTGCTGGTGCTGAATTTTGCTGCTTTAAGAATGCATTATCTTCACAATTCTTTGCAAATTCCGCTTCTGTAGTGTATTTAACAGAACCTGTGAGTTTTGATCCAAGCTCCACTACAACGTTTGATGACGCAAGAGAACCAGTTACGACACAACCATTTTTCAAAGAGATAGTATCTTTGGCACTTACTGTTCCATCGAACTTCCCATAGATGTCAATGTTTTCGCACAAAATATCGCCCGATAAAACTGCGGTTTCACCAATAATTATACGAGCACGGGAAGAAATTTTTCCATTGAAATTTCCGTCAAACCTGATGTCATGAGAAGATGTGATTTCACCACTACTGATTGACATTCCAGCAGCAATTCTACTCACTGCAGTGGGATTTGATGTTGAAGAGTTGTTTAATGTCATAGCTGTAACTTTAACTGTATGCTTATCTATATTATTTTCTTTTTCTACATCCTTATTTGTCTCCTTGTCAATGTTGTTGTACTTAGCATCAACTGACTTCGAGTCACTATTATGTTTATTATTCAACCACATAGCACACAAGGGGTATATCGAATTATCAAATAATCATTGCAAATATAGTAATTATTTTGCAACAACAAACCTCTCTTTTCCAAAAAGATCTTTAATACATTGTACATCATTCCACCCTTTTCCCCGAATCATCTCCCTGCATTCAAATCCGAACCCTTCGTTAATTTCAAAAAACAAAGCAGGAGCTGAAAACTCTTTACATTCCTTAGAACTATTGATTTTCAGAGCAATATCAGCAATTTTCCTATAGAAAAGCAGAGGGTCTTCATTCTCAACAAAAAGGGCAGATGCAGGTTCCCAATTCAGAACATTGGGCCTCATTTCACTCCTCTGTAACTGCGTGACATATGGAGGGTTGCTTACAATTACATCAACAAGCCCCCCTTCCCTGTACCAACCGGCATGCTCAAGTGTTCCTGCAATTACCTCAACCGCGTATGGGCGAAGCAGATCGCACTCGAAAAAGAGAGGTCTTTCTTCACACTCAAAGGGCTGGGACGAAGCCACTTTCAAAGCAGCAGATGAAATGTCACAACCAGCAACCGCACATCCCAAAGGAAGAAGCGACCACGCTATGCATCCGCTCCCCGTACAGCAATCTACAACATTCAAACTTGTATTGGATGACCTCCCACGAATATAATCGGAAGCAAGAGCAACCAGCTCCTCTGTCTCCGGCCTTGGAATAAGAGTACTCGAGTTTACATTGAACCTGCGGCCACAAAACTCTGCAAAGCCCACAACATACTCCAACGGCTCACCCTCAACAAGCCGAGCAAGTGCCGCATCAAGGGACTCCATAAGTTCCTTTGGAATCTCCTCACCACCATGAAGTGCCAGTTGAACCGCGTCCACAACAGGGAATAAACTATGTCCAAGTTGGGAAAGAGTGAAAAGAAGACGGCGGGCAAGCGCACGACACTCATCGGGAGTGTAGAAACAAGCCTGTTTGAGACGTGCGGCCGCCGATGCAGGAAATTCAGAATAGCGCATCAGCTGCTCAGATGCGTGAGAGTTCGAGGCTCTCTGCAATTATTGATGTGAGAAAATCGCTCAATGGAATGCCGCTTGCCCTCAACGAACCGGGAACAAGGCTCATAGAAGTCATGCCTGGAGTTGAATTTATTTCAAGAAAGAATATATCCTCTCCCCGGAGAATATAATCCATTCTTACAAGGCCGCTGCAACCCATATAGGTATAGATTCTTGATGAGAGCTCATTAACCGCATCGGTAAGTTTCTGGCTTATTGGAGCCGGACATATTTCACGACTTTTGCCCAGATATTTGGCATTGTAATCGAACCACCCGCTATTGGAAACAATCTCAGTAACAGGAAGGGTCCTCACAGCACCTCCCTGCCTGTAAACGCCAACGGTAACCTCCCTTCCACTTACTCCCTGCTCTATGAGAATTGCAGGACACTCCTTGAACCCTGTTCCAATTGCCGCTTCAAGATCCTCCTCCCGTTCAACCTTGGTTATTCCAAAACTGCTGCCTCCTATTGTAGGCTTTACAAAAAGCGGCAGCCCCAAAGATTCAACAATGGAGTGTATGTCATAAGTATGCTCCCTTCTCAAATAGAAATCCTTTGCAAGTTTTACTCCCGCAAAATCGAGGAACCTCTTGCACGACTGCTTATCGAACGACACCGCACATACATATGATGACGATGTATTGAACGGAACCCCCATCATCTCAAGATACCCCTGGAACTGACCGGTTTCCCCCGGTACGCCGTGAATCATAATCATTGCGTAGTCAAACTTCACACCGGCGCAGGAGAATGTACTCTTGTCCACATCGGCACCAAAAGGGAAACTCTCCGCCCACCCGGCCATTGGTGAATTCTCCTCCACCCACGCGGTAACCGCATCCAATTCATCCTCCTTTACCACACGCCACATTGCCCCCCTCAGGAAAACGGGATAAACATCAAAAAGTTTGCGGTCCAATGCAGATATGATATTCTTTCCGCTGGCCATGGAGACCTTCCACTCACTGGAATCGCCTCCCAAAATTACTGCTATACTCTTCCTCATACTAAAAATCCATAAAGAGATCGTCAGATGAATTCCGTTTCATATCCTCGTCTCCACCACTGCAGTTGAGGTTCACATCGAATCCCTGCGGAGGAGTGAAAGTGTCATTCTTGGTTACACCCAAAGTGCCATTCTCAAGCACCTTCTTCATGAAGATGCCCCATATAGGGAGAGCAACATTGGAGCCTCCTCCCAATGCAAGACCGGAGAAGTGCACCTGCCTGTCCTCGGCACCCACCCAGACTCCGGCTGTAAGCCTTGGAGTGTAGCCTATGAACCATCCGTCGCTCTGGTCATTGGTTGTTCCGGTCTTTCCGGCAACTGCACCTTCAGGAACATACAGGGCACGTACTCTGTACGCCGTTCCGGAATTGATGACGCCCTCCATAAGATTCACCATAAGGAATGCAGCCTTCTCGCTTATTGCCTCACGTTTCTTTGGAGTGAAGGTGGCCAGTACGTTCCCATTCTTGTCCTCTATTCTGAGCACCGCAAGAGGTTCTGCATATACACCTCTTCCAGGGAAGGTATTGAAGGCACTCACCATCTCAATTACAGGCACATCCGCCGATCCTACACAGAGTGAAGGAACAGGGTCGAGCCAACACTTGACACCCATGTTATGAGCCATGTTAACAAGCGCCTGAGGATCGAACTGCTTCATAAGATATGCCGAAATGTTGTTGGAGCTCTTGGTAAGTCCCCATTTGAGGGTTACAGTCTGACCTATCCACTCAGGTTTGTCAGTACTCTTCGGAGTCCAGACATCCTCTCCTATTATGAATGACTGAGGAATGTTCACAACACGGTCACAAGGGGTGAAACCCTCCTGCATTGCCAGAGTGTAGAGGAATGGCTTGAACGTTGAACCAACCTGCCTCTTGCCCTGCTTTACCTGATCATATTTGAAGTAGCGGTAGTTTCCATTGCCAACATAAGCCTTTATGTATCCCGTTTCAGGCTCAAGAGCCAGGAACGCAGCACGCAGAAATGATTTGTAATAAAGAATGGAGTCGGTAGGAGTCATAACAGTGTCAATGAATCCCTGCTGATTCCAGGCAAAGACCCTCATCTTCACAGGAGTTGCAAATATCTTGTCTACCTCCTCAGTTGAAGGCATCTTTATATCTCCCCTATCGGCCGCAGCCTTAATTGACATGTAGCGGTCACTCCACCTGCGGGCATTCTTCATTATTCTCTCTATGACATCCTTTGGAACGGAGTTGTCAAAAGGTCTGTTGTTCTTCCACTTCAGCTCCCTGTTCAATGCCGGCTGCAATGTATTTGAAAGATGCTCCACAACAGCCTCCTGAGCATACTGCTGCATCTTTGCATTAATTGGAGTGTATATCTTCAGACCATCCTTGTCAAGATTGTATTTGCTCCCGTCAGGCTTGAGATTCTTGTTTAACCAACCATAAAGCGGGTCTGTTTCCCAGAGAAGAGAGTCAGCACGGAAGTCCGCATCGTTACTGTAACTCTTCCTCTTTGGTTTTGAGGCGCTCATGGTTCTCTTGAGCATATCCCTGAAGTGCGGGGCAAGGCCGGAGTTGTGATCCATCTGGGTATAATTCAACTCTATTGGGAGTTTCACAAGCGAATCATACTGTTCACGGGTAATGAAATCGTACTTGCGCATCTGCTTGAGCACGTGGTTCCTTCTTCCCAGCGAGAGGTCAGGATTCCTTACCGGATTATACCTTGTTGGCATATTCACCATTCCAACAAGCAGCGCACTCTCCTGAATGTTGAGCTCCAATGGAAGCTTACCGAAGAATGTTTCGCTTGCTGCTCGTATTCCATAAGCATTGCTGCCAAAGAATACGGCATTGAAGTACATGCTCATAATCTCCTCCTTGGTATAGTTCCTCTCAAGTTTCACCGCCGTTATCCACTCCTTGAACTTGTTGCCTGCAAGAACAAAATATTTGGCACCAGGGAAGGAGTAGCTTGCCGTGTCCCTCGGGAAGAGTGACTTTGCAAGCTGCTGTGTTATGGTACTTCCACCGCCACCACCGGTACGGTTGCCCATAAGTAGACTCTTGACCATAACCCTGAGAAGACTCTTGCCGTCAATTCCACTGTGCTTGTAGAAACGCACATCCTCTGTTGCAACAAGAGCATCCTTCAAATAGGGCGAAAGTTGGTCATATGTAGTATATGAACGGTTCTCTATATGAAAAGTGGTGAGCACGCTTCCATCGTCGGCAATAATCTGTGTTGCCAACTTGCTTTTCGGATCCTCAAGTTCCTCAAATGAGGGGATTCTTCCGAACAACGAAACTATAAGAAGGGCTAAGAGAATAAAAGCAACTGGAGCAAAAGCTATGGCCCAAATCCACTTAACCGCTGATTTTCTTTTAGTTATTTCCATTTCAAATTATCATGTTTTTGCGAAAAATTCTACGATTTTCCGCCCGTTTTCCGTAAAAATTTGCACAAAAATACTAAATATATTTGCATAATAACACATATATGCTGTTACTTTGCAGCTTCAAGAAAGAAAAGTGTATGAGCGAAAATTTAGTGATTGTTGAGTCTCCGGCCAAAGCCAAAACCATTGAAAAATTCCTTGGAAAAGGATATACCGTAAAATCGAGTTTTGGACATATCAGAGACCTCTCCAAGAAGAAGTTGGGAATAGACATAGAGAATGGTTTTGAGCCAGACTACGAAATATCGGCGGACAAGAAGAGGGTTGTGAGCGAACTCAAGTCGCTTGCCACAGATGCAAAGACTGTATGGCTGGCATCCGATGAAGACCGCGAAGGAGAGGCAATTGCATGGCATCTCTTCCACACCCTGGGACTCAAGGATGAGTCCACAAAGCGAATAGCATTCCACGAAATAACCAAGAGCGCAATTCTTGCCGCAATTGACAACCCACGCAAAATTGACATGGACCTTGTAAAGGCACAGCAGGCCAGAAGGGTTCTTGACAGGCTGGTTGGTTTTGAACTATCGCCGGTGCTGTGGAAAAAGGTGGCGCCGAAGCTGTCGGCAGGCAGGGTGCAGTCAGTTGCCGTAAAACTCATTGTTGAACGTGAACGCGAAATACAGGCATTCAGCAGCGAGACCTATTTCAAAGCGAGCGCAATATTCCACCCAAGGAAGGAGAGGGCTTCGGTAAAATTCAATGCGTTGGCCGAGGCAAAGTTCGAGGGGGAGAAGGAGGCTGTTGATTTCCTTGAAAGATGCAACGGAGCGGAGTTCACCCTTCTTGGAAGAGAGACCAGAGAGAGCGAAAAGTCACCTGCACCACCATTCACAACATCCCTGCTCCAGCAGGAGGCATCGCGCAAACTGGGATTCACCGTTTCCCAGACCATGATGATAGCTCAACGCCTCTATGAGAGCGGTCTCATTACATATATGAGAACCGATTCAACCAACCTCTCATCACTGGCAATTAATACAATAAAGGAGGTAATCACCTCAACATACGGGGCTGAATATTCGAAACCACGCCAGTATAGGACAAAGAGCATGGGGGCACAGGAGGCGCATGAAGCCATAAGACCCACATACGTTGCAAACACCTCAATAGAGGGCACAGCGCAAGAGAAGAAACTCTATGAACTCATCTGGAAAAGGGCCGTTGCCTCACAGATGTCCAATGCAAAAGTTGAGAAAACCACACTTACAATAGGAGCCATTGGTGTTGAAGAGAAATTCATAAGCACAGGGGAGCAGATTCTATTCCCTGGATTCCTCAAGGTTTACCTGGAGGGAAAGGACGATGAGAATGTCTCCATTGACGAAAACCAGATTATTCCTCCGGTTGAAACAGGTGACGCAATGGATGCTGTAAAAATCATTGCTGCACAGAAATATACTCAGAAGCCTCAGCGCTACTCCGAAGCATCGCTGGTAAAGAAAATGGAGGAACTTGGAATAGGAAGGCCTTCAACATATGCACCTACCATTACAACCATAATTCAGAGAGGATACATCTCAAGGGAGAGCCGCCCGGCAATGCAGAGGGCCATTTTAAGCTTCACCCTCAAGGGTGGTACCATTTCAAGGGAAGAGAGCATTGAGAACTACGGAGCAGAGAAGAACAAACTTTTCCCTCAGGATATTGGCATTCTTGTTACGGACTACCTTCAGGCCAATTTCAAGGACATTCTCGACTACGGCTTCACCGCCAACGTTGAGGAGGACTTTGACAAGGTGGCATGCGGCAAGTTGGTTTGGAATAAGATGATACAGAACTTCTACAAAGATTTCCACAAAGAGGTTGAGAGTTCAATGTCAGATACCGACCATGCCCACTCCGAGAGAGTTCTCGGCACAGATCCTGCATCCGGCAAGACAATCATAGCCCGTCTTGGAAAGTTCGGTCCTCTGGTGCAGAAGGGTGCAAACGATGACCCCCAGAAACAGTTCGCTCCGCTTCCAGCCGGCCAGCTTATAGGCTCAATTACCCTTGACGCAGCGCTCAAACTCTTTGCTCTCCCGCGCTTGGTAGGGTCATATCAGGGAAAGGAGATAATTGCTTCAGTGGGAAGATTCGGACCATACATCAAGTTCAATGGGGGTTTCATATCAATTCCAAAGGAACTGAGCCCATATACAATTTCTCTCGAAGAGGCAATAAAGGTCATAGAGAGCCACAACAACAAGGAGCAGGCAAAACATATTGCGCAATTTCCTGAAATAGGTGCGGAGATTCTCAACGGACGCTTCGGACCTTACATCAAATACTCCGGGGCACCTGTTAACGGCAAGGAGTATGCCCAGGGAAACTATAAGATTGCAAAGGGAACTGATGCATCTTCCATTACGGTTGATGATTGCAAAAAGATAATAATGGAAGGAACCCCTGCAAGTTCAGGGAAAAGGTTCACAAGAAAAAAATGAAGTAGAATAACTAAAATATACTACCATGCCAAAGTATCATATTGATGACATTGACCAGAAGATTCTCGCATTTTTGGTAAAGAATGCAAGGATGCCTTTTCTGGAAATTGCAAGGGAATGCAACGTTTCCGGTGCTGCAATACACCAGAGAGTCAAGAAGATGGAGAGCCTGGGTATCATTACAGGATCAAGACTTCTTGTTAAACCTCAGACTCTTGGATTGGACGTATGTGCCTTTGTTCAGGTTCAGCTCTCCGAGTCCAACCACTATCCAGATGTAGTTGAGGCGCTCAGACAGATTCCTGAAGTTGTTGAGTGTCATTTTGTAACTGGAAAGTATGCCCTTCTCATAAAGATGTACTGCCGCGACCATGACCATCTTATGAAGGTGCTCATCAATACCATTCAGTACATTCCTCACATTCAGCAGACCGAAACACTCATCTCCCTTGACCAGGCTATTGAAAGGCAGGTTTGGGTAAAGGAGTTCCCTGATGACAAATCAAAGGGAAAGCATAGCAAATAGCTGACCTATTTCCATATCTTCGGGTGTCGTTATCTTTATGTTATAACGACTGCCCGGTGATGTTGTGACATGCATCCCGGCGCTCTCCACAACAGACGCGTCATCAGTAAAGAGCTGATTGTAGGGCTGAGAATATGCTTTTTTAAGAGAAGAGAGGTCAAATAGTTGTGGTGTCTGCACAAACATATACTCTTTTCTGTCTACCGCGCGTGTCATACAACTTTCATGGCAAACGACTCTCATTGATTCCACTGCCGGCATAACCGGAATCACCCCTACCGTTCCAGAAGCTACGTCCAAAGCGGTTGCCTGCTCAAACATGGAACGTATCATTAATGGAGGCACAAAAGGCCGGACTCCATCGTGTATTGCAACAATACCACTTCCTTTTATTGTGTTCAAAGCATTCTGTACAGAGTGGAATCTTGTAAGCCCACCCTCCACAAGCGTATGCTTTTTTGTAATGAAGTGCTTCAAACAGTACTCCTTCCATATCTCCCTGCCTGAAGCAGGCAGTACCATAATAATCTCAGCATCAGGAATGGCTTTTGAGAAGATTTCAAAAGTCATATGAAGAATGGCCTTGCCATTTATCTCCATGAACTGCTTGGCAACAGGGCCTCCCATACGGCTCCCACTTCCTCCAGCTGTAATAATAATATATTTTTTCATACTCCCATTCATATTGTAAAAATAGAAAAAATTATTTCTAAATTTGCAGTTTAAACAAACATCATCAATTAATATGGCATTTTCGTTTTTGACGCAGGAGTTGGCCGTTGATTTGGGTACAGCCAACACCGTAATTTTTATGAATGACAAGATTGTGGTTGATGAGCCGTCAATTGTTGCTTTTGACCAGAAAACCGACAGACCTATAGCTGTTGGCAATCAGGCACGCATGATGTATGAAAAGACTAATCCCAACATACGTACGGTACGTCCACTGAAAGATGGAGTAATTGCAGACTTCGACGCAGCAGAGCAGATGATAAGGGGCTTTGTGAAGATGATAAACAAGAGCAGAAGACTCTTTGCCCCAAGCTTGAAAATGGTAATATGCATACCTTCAGGAAGTACTGAAGTTGAGAGAAGGGCTGTACGTGACTCTTCAGAACATGCAGGAAGCAAAGAGGTTCATATCATATTCGAACCTATGGCCGCAGCACTTGGAATAGGCCTTGACGTCATGGCTCCTTTCGGTAATATGATTGTTGATATTGGAGGCGGTACAGCCGAAATAGCTGTAATTTCACTCGGCGGAATAGTATGTTCAGAGAGCATACGTGTTGCCGGTGACGTTTTCACCAGTGACATCCAGCAGTATATGAGGCAGCAACACAACCTGAGGGTTGGTGAAAGGTCTGCCGAGCAGATAAAGATTTCAGTAGGTGCAGCAACTGCAGATCTTGATGAGATTCCTGAACCATACATTGTAAAGGGACCTAACATCATGACCTCCCGCCCTATTGAGGTTGCCGTTACCAGCCAGGAAATTGCACACTGCCTTAACAAGTCAATTGAAAAGATAGAGGCTTCCATTCTTAACGTGCTTGAGCAGACACCTCCTGAACTCTATGCCGACATAGTTTCAAAGGGTATCTTCCTTACAGGCGGCGGTGCATTGCTTAAAGGAATAGACAAGAGATTCAGTGAGAAGATGAACATTCCGTTCCATATTGCAGAGAATCCGCTGAAGGCCGTTGCAAGAGGAACAAGCCTCGCCCTGAAAAACCTGGATTATCCTTTCCTTATGGGATAAACGTATAAATGCAGATACTACCTCCTTTTTTCTCCAGAATAGGAAAACTTATCATATTCCTCCTTATTGAAGCCACCTGCTTTTATCTGGTTTCCAACAATGGAGTAATTCAGCGTTATGTCCTTCCAAGTAAAATAAGGGATATTCAGAAGAGCGCTTGGGAAAAAAGAAGCAATGTAATATCATTCTTCAATCTTTACACGGTAAACGATTCACTGGCGAAGCTCAATGCCAGGCTTATTACAAAGAATGCGCTGCTCTCATCAAAGGTTGCGCGACTTGAGCATATGCTCAGTGGGGGCGATTCAGCCCTCTTTGCGCTTGACAGTTGCAACGAATTCAGATTCAAAGCTGTACGTGTAATCCGCAACTCCGTGAACTCCACACACAACTATATTGTAATAGACAAAGGGCGCAAAGATGGTATTGGAGAGAATATGGGCGTGATTACTACCAACGGCGTTATTGGCTCAGTAAGGGCTGTTTCAGACAACTGCGCACTTGTGCTCTCATTCCTTAACAGCAACCAGACATATAGTGCCAGAATAGGCAACAAGGGTGCGTTCGGGCCGCTGAGATGGGGAGGTGGAGCAGTTGACGAGGCCTTTCTCTCTGAAATGCCGCAACACATTGAGATAAATCAGGGGGACACAGTTTATACCAGCGGTTTCTCATCTCTTTATCCAGGTGGCATTCCGGTTGGCAGAGTTGAATCGTGGGAGATTAACGATGGCGCCCATAAGATTGCAAAGGTCAAGCTCTTCCTTGATTTCAGCAGACTTAACTTTGCATACGTTGTGTCAAACAAATTCAGTAAGGAGATTGACACCCTTATTGAGAGCTCCAAACATATAACAGAACCAGAAGTATGAATTCCGTAAAAATAGCAGTATTTGCCATAGTTCTTATACTGTTTCAGATTCTTCTGAACGGTATCCTGGCTCTTGTGCCCTATATCAATATCATTATTCTACCAATCATACTCATAATAATCCCTTCAAACGTAAAGAGCGTGATGTGTATGCTCTATGCGTTTGCTGCAGGAATATGCGTTGATTACCTCTCCGACGGAGTAATTGGTCTGAATGCTGCAGCAATGGTGGCCGTTGCCTTTGCAAGGGAGTTTATCTTCAAGCTTGTTCTTGGAAGAGGACAGTTCAATGAGCATATGACATACAACATGCGCATTAAAACGGGCCAGTATCTCATAATAAATCTGTTTGTCTATTCTCTATGGTTTGCAATATATCAATATTTGGATGATGTAATGTCATACAGAATATCGGTACAGTTAATCCGTTTTCTTATAAATGTTGTTGTAAACTCCGCTCTTGCCGTTGCACTGGAGATTATTATTGACAAGGAGATGAAATGAGTTCTGATATTGGCAGATACAAAAAAAGCGTTCTTATTACCGGAGTTGCAGTTGCTGGTCTGATTCTGGCAATAAAGATGTTCACCCTGCAGGTGCTCGATACGGAATATAAGATTTCTGCCGAGAACAATGCATACAAGTACTCCATGCTCTACCCTGTAAGGGGAGCCATATTCGACAGGAACGGCATTCTGCTTGTGGGAAACAAGAATGAATATGACCTTATGGTCACACCTATGGATGTCACTGAATTTGACACCCTTGACCTGTGCAGAATCTTTGATCTGGACATTGAAAACGTAAAGGAAAAGTTTGAACGCTTCAGGAAAGAGAGAAAGAAAATAGGCTTCCAAACGGTTCCATTCCTAAACCATATAACCCCTGAACAATACGGGCTCTACATTGAACAGGAGTACAGATTTCCAGGATTCAATATAGTTTCAAAAACCGCAAGAGAGTATCTCTTCAACACTGGAGCAAACTTGTGGGGTTATGTGAACGAGACCAGTCCTGAGTTCCTCAAAAAGAATCCGGAGTACCAGATGGGTGACTATGTGGGTGCTACCGGCATTGAAAAAGCATATGAAAAATACCTGCGCGGAGAGAAAGGCTACAACATCTACCTCAGGGATGTACATAACAGGGTGCGCGCTCCGCTTGCAGATGGAGCCTGGGACAAGGATGCAGTTCCAGGAGCCAATCTTGTAACCACAATTGATGGCTACCTTCAGCAATATGGAGAACTTCTTATGCACAACAAGGTTGGAAGCGCCATTGCTATAGAGCCTTCAACAGGTGAGGTGCTGGCAATTGTCTCAAGCCCTGGCATAGACATTGACAAACTTGCAAACATTGGGAAGTACTACAACGAAATCATAAAGGATCCTTACAAGCCAATGTTCAACAGAGCGGTGATGAGCGCCTATCCACCCGGGTCGGTGTTCAAAATTGTAACCGGTCTGGTTGCGTTGCAAGATGGTGTCATTACGCCGGAGACCAGGTTCCCTTGCCACATGGGTTACTCCATATCCTCCACACAGAAGCTTGGATGTCACGCACATCCTTCGCCGCTTGACTTTTCAAGTGCAATAATGATGTCATGCAATGCCTATTTCTGCTATGCTCTCAAGGCAATTCTTGAGAACAAGAACTATAACAGGGAGATATACCGCAACTTTGACCATTGGCGTGAAATGGTGGAGAGTTTCGGATTCGGACACTCACTTGGCACTGATATTCCAAATGAGCTGGGAGGCAATCTTCCAACCAGCAGAACCTACGACAAGATACACGGCAAGAACAAATGGAGAGCCAATTCCATTATTTCAATTGCTATTGGGCAGGGTGAAATTGGAGCAACTCCTATGCATCTTGCAAATCTGGCAGCTACAATTGCCAATGGAGGATATTACTACACACCACACCTTATCAAATATATAAAAGATGGGGAGGGTGAGCGTCCTTTGGATAACAGCAGGTTCGGCGTACGCCACTACACCAAGGTGGAGCAGAGGTGGTTTCCATACATTGTTGATGGAATGTACAGGGCCGTTAATTCCCTTCCTGGCGAGGGAGGAACCGCCAGGGCCGCCGCTGTACCGGGACTTGAAATCTGCGGAAAAACCGGAACGGCACAGAACCCTCATGGGAAGGACAATTCGGTGTTCATCTGCTTTGCGCCGCGCGAAAACCCTAAGATTGCCGTTGCAGTATATATTGAGAATGCCGGATTCGGCGGAACATGGGCTGCTCCGCTCGCCTCTCTTATGGTTGAAAAATATCTTACAGGACAAATATCCCGTCCTGAGTTGGAAAGCCATATTCTGGAGGCCAATCTCATTGAAAACGTACCAGTAAAGAGGAGATGATATGACAGAATATTACCATAAGAAAAGAGAGTATCCAGATTGGCTGATGCTGGTATGCTACCTTGTGCTTGTCCTCTTTGGCTGGATGAATATATACTCTTCCACAATTGAGCCTGAGCATCTCTCAATGTTTGACATTACTCAGAAATATGGAATGCAGATCATATGGATAGGCATCTCCATTATTGTTGGTATTGTTGTACTCTACTTTATAGATTCATCTGTATACGAGCCTTTGGCTCCGCTTCTCTATTTTCTGGTATTTCTGTTGCTTGTGGCGGTGATCTTTATGGGAAAGGAGGTGAATGGCTCAAACTCCTGGTTTGAAATAGGGCCAGTGAAGTTCCAACCTGCAGAGATATCTAAGATAAGCACCTCCCTGCTGCTGGCATACATAATGAGCAAATTCAACTTCAGCCTGCACTCCCTTGGAGGCTCTCTGGTTGTTGCCGCAATTATTATGGTTCCAATGCTGGCCATAATAATGGAGAAGGAGACGGGCTCGGCGCTTGTATATCTGGGATTCACCTTCATGCTCTACCGTGAAGGATTGAGCGGATGGTTCATCACATTTGGAGGAGAAATCATTCTTATGTTCATCTTGACCATTGTCACCTCTCCATTAACGGCATTAATATGCACACTGGGACTTCATCTGCTGGTTCTGCTGCTTGTTTCAAGAAGCATCTTCCCTGCACTGGCAGCATCAATCCTTCTATGCATTGCTCTCTTATTCACAAATGATTTTTGCCAAATGGCAAACGAAGCATTTCTGAATGTACCGGATGCATTAACCTATGAAAATGGTGTTACATCCATTGCAAGCACATCTTCAGCCAGTGTAAGTGCCACTTCGTCTGTTGCCTCTGCTGCAAACGGACTTGGAATATCAGCTGAGGGAAATGACACTGCTCACGAAGAGAAGTTGCTTGAGTTGATATCACCGGCCCTCGCTTCCGTTATTTTAGCCATACCGTTCATTATTTGGCTGTATGTAAGTTGTATAAGAAGAAAGCTTTTATATATTAGATACCTCACCATTTCACTCGTTGCAACTTCTGTTCTGATTTTTTCAGCCGATTTCGTATTCAATTCAGTGCTTCAGCCTCACCAGAAGGCTAGAATAGAGAATCTTCTGGGAATAACTGAAGATCTTCATGGTGTAGGATACAATGTATTCCAGTCAAAAATTGCCATTGGGTCCGGCGGATGGGTTGGAAAAGGATTCCTTAATGGTACGCAGACAAAGTATAACTTCGTGCCTGAACAGAGCACCGATTTTATTTTCTGTACGGTTGGCGAAGAGTGGGGATTCTTTGGCTCAGTTGCACTTCTTATGGTATATCTTACACTAATTGTTAGAATAGTGGTACTGGCTGAGAAACAGAAGAAAAAATTCAGCAGGATATACGGCTACTGTATTGCGTGCTGCTTCTTCATGCATGTGTTCATAAATATGGGAATGACAATGGGAATTCTTCCGGTAATTGGAATCCCTCTTCCATTTATGAGTTACGGAGGGTCATCACTACTTGCATTCACGGTAATGCTGGCAATATTCATGCGCCTTGATATGGAGGACAACAAATAACGGAAACATCCAACCATGCGACACAAAAAATAGGTCTCGAATGAGACCTATTTTTGATATCTGAAAGTGTGTATTGTCTTATTTATTGAGAGACTCAATATATGAGATAGCATCACCAACAGTGGAAATCTTCTCTGCTGCATCATCAGGAATCTGAATGTCAAAAGCCTTCTCAAATTCCATAATCAACTCAACAGTGTCAAGAGAATCTGCACCGAGATCCTTTGTGAAGCTAGCCTCAGGGGTAACCTCTGCTGCGTCAACGCCTAACTTGTCAACGATGATTTCCTTTACCTTTGAAGTAATGTCTGCCATAGTTTCAAATATTAATAATTATTTAAGTAAATTTATTATCACTTTATAACGGCACTTCTCCGAACCATGCCATTTGTATAGACAAAGATATAAAAAAATATTTCAATAAAAAAATCAGAAAAATATTTTGGCAATCAAAAAAAAGTTAATACATTTGCAGTCCCAAACAACGCGGAAATAGCTCA
>DCHN01000072.1:48033-55341 GCA_002315995.1 Bacteroidales bacterium UBA1751
ACTTAGACTGTTCTTTGAAATAATTATTTGTTGAGCAAAGCAGTGGATAAATGAATAAAATTGAATATTCTGTAGAGGAGATAAAACATATTGTTGAACAAGAAAAATCGATTGCTGGAATTCTCAGACAATTAGGGCTTCGCCCAATTGGTGGAAATTACAGGACAATAAAAAGATTTTTGGAGAACAATAGGATTGATAATCTCCAACTTCTTTGTCCAAACTGCCATGCACAAACAGATAATTATAGAGGAAGAGCGCATTTGANNCCAAGCCCAGGTGGTGGAATAGGTAGACACGCGGGACTTAGACAATTTGAGTGCACTGTCCGAAAGGAGAGATGTAGAATGTCGTAAATTCAAGGAAGCCTTAACGGATAATGCCGATGGTAATCTTGAGCCAAGCCTCATTTTTGAGGAAGGTGCAGAGACTAGACACGACACACCTAAAGACTAATAGTCAATGGTGAAGGAATAGTCCAGACCACAAACGAGATGGTGGCGAAAGCCATAGTGGTAAGAAAATCCCGTGGCCAGCAATGGCCGTACGGGTTCGATTCCCGTCCCGGGCACTTTTGTTTTTGCTATTATATTGAATATCAATGTAATAGCATTTTTCTTTTGATAAAATTGCCGACTTTTTGCCGACTTATTGAAATTCTATCAAAAAAAAGCCAACAGACTTTGGGTTCATCTGGTGGCTTTACTGAATCAATATGTAAAGGTCTCTCAACCTCAACACGTCACAAAGATAAAAAAATTATAGAAACACAACATCGTTGTTACTTCAATTTATGTTCAATGTTCAATCGTGTGTGTATATGAACACCTTGAACACAATGAACATTTTGAACATACTGAACACCATTGAACACTATTGAACAAAACTTATTTCATCATACCATAACAACATTATCCGGGATTGTCTCTATTGCCGTTAAAATACCATTATTTGACGGCATTTTTACCTGCTACATACCTGTTATATACCTGTTATCCATCTGCATTCCCATCTGTTATTTATCTCTAAAATAGATGAAAATAGAGAAATGAATGCCGACACTTTCGCATCGGCAATCAAAACCTCTTTACCAGAACAATGGGTCATTTGATGGAAGCCTGTTTCCTTGACTATCAAAAAACCCGTCACCACTTTGCAAGTATTCATCCAATTCAACCGGGAATGGCTTGTCTTTTAAGGCCGTAATTATAACATCCCCAATATCATCACCGGGCTTGTTTGCAGACCACTTCATCACGTCCCACAGAATTAAACGCCTACAACATCCACCAATTGCCCCGGCCTTCTGTTTCCATACATCTACCTTGTCATTGTCTGGGATGATAAGAACATCACGCCCCGTCAAACATTTACAGATTGATGGGTTGAGGTTTCCACACCCACCCGTTGCAACTCCTGTCGCATCGTTAAAGAATGCCGAAACAAGAATGGCCGTTTTTTCACTCTCCACCAACACAACAACGTCACCCGGGACTGACTTAATAAGATGCTCACCGAACAGGCATTGTTTCAAGTTGTAATCCTGTAACTTCAACATTGAATGGACCCAATTGATTTGGTCATATTCTCCACGAACACGTTTGCCCGTTGTGGCATCGTATTGCATGACCTTGCCTGTCCGAATCATGTTATTTTTGTCAACTTGCCAGAAGATGACACGTCCATCCTTGGTCCCTCCAATCATATAATTTTTTTTGATAGTGTTCAAACGTTCCTCCGGCAAAAGACCTTTGAGAAATCTAACCAGATTCGTATTCCCGGCCATCTGCAATGACCTCAACAAATGGGATGGGTCAATGTAGTTAATGGGTTTATACACAGGTTTAACAGACTTAAAAACGGCATTTTTCATCGTTTCCTCCCATAGAGTTTTATTGTTTTGCAGAAATACTCTTGGAGGTTGATGAAATCCGCAATTCAACTCTCTGTCACACTTACCAACACTTAAATCCAATGGGGTTTCATTGTCATCAACGTACAGGACAAATGTTTTTTGTCCACACTCCGGGCAAATATGCTTACCACGTTTGGCCAGATGATAAACAGGTCTATTCGTTCCCATCGTTGAGGTTTTTGAGTATCCTATTGATGGTTCCCAAAGATTTACCCGTCTGTTCTGCAATCTGTCTTTGGCTCAATCCCTGTTCCCTCATCTTCTTCACTTTGTCGGACGTCTCCTGTCTCTGTCTCTGCACTTCTTCCTCACCGAACTTTGGCAAATGTTCCCATTCCTCTGCATATCCAACGAACTCAAACCGCAAAAAATTATCCGGGTTCTCCTTCGTAATCTTACAGACTGCAACATTTTTGCTATCAAACTTGTGAGCATCATTGCGAGCCTTGAATTGTATCAAATATCTTAATGATTTATCCCTGTTACTCTCACCAATAGCAAACATAGAATCACAAAAGTTGTTCAATACTTTGGAACCTGCCAAATCATTACGGGTCAATGGAGCTGACAACCTTCGTTTGGGAGTATGGGCAAGTACTAATATTGACAGACCCATATCGTTTTTCATGGTTTTCAATCGTTTCATTAATGGCGAAGCATCTTTTGAACTCTCCGTCCCAACGTCATTAAGCCATGTGATATTATCAACAATAATCACATCAGCCTGTGAACTCTCAATAGTATGTTTTAGTTCTTCAAAAAAATAATCCACATATGAAGTATTGTCCGGCATATCTTCACCAGAAAACATCCCACTAATTATTAATCTATCGTTGAATTGATAAGGATTTTCTCCATCTTTGTTGCAGTATCGCATCTGAAACTGCTTATTGCTCATCTCAAAATCAAGGTACAGAACCTTATGGGGCAAAGCATCTTTGAGAAACCCGGGGATTGCATCCGTCTTACTTATTGAATCAGCTATTTGTGTCGCTAAAATGCTTTTTCCGCAATTAGATTCGCCAAACAAAATACACACTTCACCCTCATACCAGAACTCATCAAACAACATTGCCGGTATAGGTTCTTTCATCGCTTTATTGACACGTTCATTTGCGGTCTGTGGCCGAAATCCCGTCTGCTTGGTCTTTGGAGCTTCCATGACCATAGGAGTAAAATCAATGGTATTCTTCATAGCTCATCACCCTCCATGATTCGTTCAACATCACTCTGTCGGTACTTGGTTTGACCACCCACCCGGACCGGGACCAGATAGCCACGCTTTGACCAACGCCATAATGTTGGTTTACTCACTTGCAAACGTTCAACCACCTGTTCCGGGGTCATTAGCCTGTCAATCTCCTTATTGTTCGCCAAATTGTCCATAACTTCTTTGATGGCCAATTTTGAAGCCTGCTTCGCAACGTTCAGTAAAATTGCGTTAATAGTTGAATCTAAATTCAAACATTTTTCCATATCTTTGGAAACAAATTGTTATTTACAATCTACCCATGACCACTGAAAGGGATGGCATGGGTTTTTTGCTTGGCACTCATTTCAATGGCCGTCATCGCCTTCATCAATGCCGGAATCCATCTGGAATAAATACGATTGCAATTTTAATAGACAAATTGGAGACTTACCAATATAAACAATGGACGTCAAGGACCATTCAAAGGTCCGAAAGGTCCGAATTTGAGTTAATAAAAATAGGATGGCATTAAACCATCCTATCATCATCACTTCTTTATATCATCCCGGAACCCTTTCATATCACTCCATCGTTTTTTCAAATTTACTGCGGTTTGTAGTTGGCCATTTATACTAAACATTCCATCAACGTTTCTCCATTGCATTTTACCCGTATCGCTTGAAATAAATGGCTCTAAAAAATACAATAAATCCTGTTGCTTGGCCCACGTATTTTGCCCCTGTTTCCCTTTCCAGATAAAAGGTTCTATAATCATACCCTCTTTCACACGTTGTTTATATATATCACTTTCTATAATTCGTTTTTCAAACAACTCCCGTTCACTCAATTCATCATACCCCCCTTTCGTGTAATAACAAGCAATTGACAAACTCTTGGAGCTTCCTCTAAAAGCGAAAACAAGACGTGCATTAAATTCAGCATCTGGATACAAGTAATCAAGTTGGTCTTGATAACAAAGAAAAATCCGTTTGGCTACTTCTCTGCATTGTTCCATAGTCTTTTGTATTTCATCAAAACAAAGCCCTGCATGCTCTAATGCAACACAAATAACATCATCAAATTGGGATTTTCGCAAAGTGTATTCAACTTTGAACACATCTGTATAGATACATTGCTTTGAATAATCAAACCCAAAACATCTTGACACCTTATCCGGGTAACAACCGCCTTCAAATACTTTAAATGTTCTATCAACAATATTATCCCGGAACATATTTAAATATTCCACCTTTTCCATATTGATTCAGTATTATGTTCAATAGTGTTCAACTATGTTCAATGTGTTCATATCGTTCAATCCGTTCAACGTGTTCATATACACACGCAATTGAACATTGAACACCGGGCCTATATCAGTCCGTTGAGGTCCGTTCTATTCAGTCTGTCAACCACACAAGCAACCATCCGTTCCCCCACTATCCTTTGGACGTTATCAAATACCTCAACATCTTTGTTGAACAAATCATCTCCCATATCTTCTCCATAAAAACACGTCAATGCTTCATAATACCTTTCCTTAAAATCTTCAAACATCTTCATCGCATAAATGAAACGTGCGGTCTGTGGAGTTGTTTTATATTCCTGTTCCATGTTAATTATTTTGATATTGTTGTTAATCCAGAATCTTAACCAATTCACTCTTTATATCATCATCAATATGCCTGTATCGTGCAAATGCTTTTGACCCGTTGACGTGTCCTGTAAGACTACCAATCAAATTTGGGTCCTTGACCTTTTTGTAAATGTTCCCTATGAATGTACGTCTTGCCATGTGGCTTGATGCAACTTCATACAACGGCCTGTGTTCCTCCTGTCTTGTTGTCGGATTCAGTATTGTAACAAGCCTGTCAATTCCGGCCATCTTCAATATCTTCTTAATGTCAATGTTATACTTCTGGTCCGATATGAATGGGAACAATTTGTCCCCCGGTATGTCATTGTATCTCTCAACAATCTCTAATGCCATTGCATTCAATGGAACTCTCAACGTCTCACCCTTCTTGTCGGACGTTTTCTTTGCAATGAACTCAATGAATCCGTTATTGATGCTCTGTTTTGTCAATCTTGTAAGGTCCGACACTCTGCAACCTATCAATGTTTGAAAGATGAACACGTCACGTTGTACGGCCAATTCTGGGCGATTTGACAAATCATAATTATACACTTGGTCCCTTTCCTCCTTTGTAAGATAGAATGGGGTTCCATATACAGGAGCCATCACCTTATATCCATTGAATGGGGTTGAGGTTATATAACCTTGTTCTATTGACCAATTGAAAAACGCCCGTAATCTGCACTCTATCTCAATGATTGAATTAAAACCCCTCTTTGATGGGTTCCGGCTCTCTGGGACTTCCTTCAATATCAATGCAAATCTCTTGAACTCTGCTTTTGACACTTCGTTCTCATCAACATATCTCCACTCCGTTGACAGGTATTCAACGAAGCTCCGCAATATATCAGTATTGAAAATGTCAAAGGTCAACGGCTCAATGTTATTCCAGATGGCAAACCTTTGCAGACTTCTTTTAATAGCTGAAAAATGCAACTTACGGCTCCGGCCTATTGTGGAATACCCAATGTAGTTATCCATCGCATCAAAGATGGTCAACTCCTTGACTTCTGGTTCAGTCAATGACCCGTCAATGATAGACTGCAACCACCCGGATGGCAATGTCATTTTCCCGGCTCCATACTTCATGAAAGATTCTTGGATTCTCTCTTTAAGGTCCGACAATTGCGTGTTCTGGCCGTTGAGGTCCGACAATAGTTGTTTGGAATCCTTATCCATGACCCTCAATCTTGGAATCATGTTGCATTCCTTGTCTGCTTTCCAATAGGATGGAATAACAAAAATGTTGGTCTTTGCTCTCTGGTCTATCTTACCATGAAAGAAACGGACAAGAACCTCCGTTTTACCAGAAATAGATTCTACCTTTTTTGATAGAGAAAACTTGATTGTTGCCATATTGATTCAGTTATTTTGGTACTTGTACCCACTTTTTTACTACAAATTGCCGACTTATTTTCATTGATGATTTTTTTCACCCTTACAACCATCATATTATCAGCATGTTTACTTGACACAAAGGTATAAAAAAATTGCCGACTTTTTGCCGACTTATGTGAAATTTAATGAAAATATGGGAAAATTGCTGAAATTCCGCAAGTTGAAAAAATGAAATTAACTATTTCAGTATCAATGTATTATGCAGATTTATAGACGTTTACGAAAAAATGATATTTCACCATTCAGCCCCCGTCCCGGGCACTTTTTTTATTGGGGCGCTGCCCCAAACCCCGCTGCACCGCTCCCGGGCGAAAATTTAAGCCCCCCCAGTTAACGCTGAAGAGGCTTTGTTATTTTCTTGCAAGTGGGATTAAATCTCGCTGGTGAACTCCTTGAGGAAGCGGAGGTCGTTCTCGAAGTAGTGACGCAAGTCCTTGACCTGCCATTTGAGCATTGCAATACGTTCAACGCCCATACCGAATGCAAAACCGCTGTAGACCTTGGAGTCTATTCCTGAAGCCTCAAGGACATTAGGGTCAACCATTCCGCAGCCCAGAATCTCGAGCCACCCGGTTCCCTTGCATACATTGCAGCCCTTTCCGTGGCAGATGTTGCAACTTACATCAACCTCCGCACTTGGCTCAGTGAACGGAAAGTATGAAGGACGCATCCTTATTTTGGTCTCCTCGCCGAACATCTCCTTTGCAAAGAGGAGAATAGCCTGCTTCAGGTCTGCAAAAGTTACGTTCTTGTCTACATAAAGCCCCTCAATCTGATGGAATATACAGTGTGCACGCGCACTTATTGCCTCATTTCTGAACACCCTGCCAGGGCAGATGATTCTTATTGGAAGAGGCATTGTTTCCATAGCCCTCACCTGAACAGAAGATGTATGTGTTCTCAGCAGCACCGGATTGCTTCCCTGAGCAACAAAGAAAGTATCCTGCATATCCCTTGCCGGATGCTCCGGTGGGAAGTTCAGAGCTGAAAATACATGCCAATCATCCTCCACCTCAGGCCCCTGCGCAACAGCATAGCCGAACTTTGTGAAGATATCTATAATCTCCTCCCTGGTTATTGAAATAGGATGTCTGCTGCCAAGATCCATCTGGTCACCAGGCATAGTGAAATCGAAATCGTTGTTGGCAGCCTGCGGATTTTCGTCAAGTT
>DCHN01000045.1:0-1402 GCA_002315995.1 Bacteroidales bacterium UBA1751
TGCGCGGACCTTACAGGTTCACTCAAGATGGATGCCTTTGCAAAGGAGTTTCCGCAGCGCTTCTTCCAGTGCGGAATTGCCGAGGCAAATATGATTGACGTTGCAGCGGGCCTCTCTCTCAATGGAAAGATTCCTTTTGCTGGAAGTTTTGCGGCTTTTGCCACAGGCAGGGTTTATGACCAGATAAGAGCCAGCGTGGCTTATTCAAATACCAATGTGAAGATTGCCGCATCGCACGCAGGAATCACACTTGGAGAGGATGGAGCCACACATCAGATTCTTGAGGATTTGGGACTTATGAAGATGCTTCCGAACATGGTTGTGCTCTCTCCTTGTGACTACAACCAGACAAAGGCAGCCACAATTGCAGCAGCAAAGTGGAACGGTCCTGTATATCTCAGATTCGGAAGACCATCGGTTCCAAACTTTACAGATGAAGACGAAGAGTTCGTAATTGGAAAGGCACAGATGCTGGTTGAACGCGAAGCCGGCAAATGTGATGTTACCATAGTAGCTACAGGACACCTTGTGTGGGAGGCCATTCAGGCAGCTGCAGCTTTGGAAGAGAAGGGAATCAATGCTGAGGTAATTAACATACACACTATTAAACCACTTGATACTGAGGCTATTGCAGGTAGCATAAAGAAGAGCGGATGTATTGTTACAGCAGAGGAGCACTTCGTTGCAGGAGGTCTTGGCGAAAGTGTTGCTTCATTCTTGGCAAGAAATATGCTTGTACCTCAGGAAATGGTTGCAATTGACGACACCTTTGGCCAGAGCGGTACACCTTCGCAGCTTATGAAGGCTTACGGTCTGGATGCTGAGCACATCGTTGCAGCAGCTCAAAAAGCTATAAGCAGAAAAGAATGACAGAAGATGCGCGCATACAGGAGCTCTATATGAGTGGTGAATGTGAAAAGGCATTCAACATCATTGTGGCCCAGTTCAGCGAGCAACTTTATTGGCACATCCGTTCACTTACTGCCTCTCACGAGGATTCGAACGATCTATTGCAATTGACTCTCATCAAGGCTTGGAACTCGCTTCCAGGCTTCAGGTGGGAGTCAAAACTTTATACCTGGCTCTACCGCATAGCCACAAATGAGACCCTGAGTTTTCTCAAGTCAAAGATGGCCCAGGCGCACTTCTCAATGACAGATTACGAGTACACTCTACAGAACAAACTGAGCAGTGACCCATATTTCAATGGAGACGAACTCCAGAGAAAACTGTGCGGCTATATACTTCAACTGCCGCCCAAACAGAGGGCAGTGTTTTCTCTCAGATATTTCAAGCAGCTTCCTTACGAAGAGATTGCCCAGATTACCGACACATCCGTTGGCGCACTGAAGGCATCCTACCACCACGCATACAATAAAATAAAGGAGGCACTTGAAAATGA
>DCHN01000045.1:1468-2672 GCA_002315995.1 Bacteroidales bacterium UBA1751
TTTTATATAGTCTAAAAGACAAATGCAACAGGAAGAGAGAGACATATTGAATAGGGATGAGATGAGATCCAACCCGTTTGGAACTCCTGCCGGGTACTTTGAATCGCTCGAGGGTTCAGTATGGGCAAGAATCAACAACGGTGAAGGAATATCTGCCGAGAGAGCCAGAGCAAAGGTCTGCAAGGGCCGCATCACAGGCTTTAAGGGAATCGGCGCTATCCACTGGAATCATATCATCAGGAGCACGGCCTCCCTTGCCGCCTCCTTTGCCATCATATTGGCTCTTGGTTACGGAGTAATTGAATTAACAAGGTCTCTTGCTCCCGGTGAAGCGGCATCAGAAATATCAGCTCAAAGAGTTGGAGACACAACCATTGTTCCAAAAGAGAATAACAGTGCCTCCGAAATGGAAAGCGAGACAGATTCCGAGGAGCTATCACCAATGGAGCAGTATCTTGTAGATTCAGGCATCTCCGTGTATGCCATTGCATCAGCCGAATAACATGGCTTGCAACCTGTGTTCCATATTGTATAATCCTAAAATCAAAGAAATTATGAAGAGATTATTTGCAGTTCTGACAGCAATTGTCATCTGCTCATCATTCCAATACGCATCGGCACAGCAGCCTCCAAAAAAGGAGAACAATTGTCAGAATACTCACGCACTGCACAATAAGGCTCCTAAACCCGATATGAACAATGATATGATCATGAGCCAGAAGGTGGCTTTCTACACAAGGGAGCTGAATCTTACAACAGATGAGGCAATGAAGTTCTGGCCTGTTCACAATGAGTTCTCACAAGCTCAGCACAAGGCCCACAAAGAGACAATGAAGGCACTGAAGGAGCTCAACAGAGCCATAAGGTCAACGGAAGCCTGCAACGCTCCTGCAAATCACCCGGAGTGCAAAGAGGGCAAGCCTGCAACAGGCAAAGAGGGCAAGCCCGCTCCAAAAAAGGATATGAAGCCTGCAACCGACAAGGAGATAGATGCCCTTGCACAGAAGTACATGAAAGCCTTGAGCGCAGAGAAGGAGGTCATTGCAACATTCTATCCTAAGTTCAAGAGCGTTCTTCCTGTAGCAAAGGCCGCAAAAGTCTTCAGTACAGAGGAGAAGTTCCGCAACTTCATAATAAAGAGCCTCAAGAAACCAGGCGAGGGAATGCAGATGCCTGGGCAAATGCATGGTCAGCCAGGACAACC
>DCHN01000045.1:2733-10679 GCA_002315995.1 Bacteroidales bacterium UBA1751
CCAGCACCTCACGGATGTGAAAACATGGAGTTCGAGTGCAGATAAACAGTAGCCGTTTTACTTGTCAAGCCCCATCTTGCGGCGCAGTGCCACAAGCGTTTCAAAGGCTGCAAGAGGTGAAAGATTGTTGATGTCAAGAGTCTGAAGTGTCTTCTTGATATCCAGAAGAAGAGGGTCATCCAGCTGATACAATGAGAGCTGGATGCCTTTTTTTTCATCAGAGTTACCACTCATTGTGCTACCTATATTGCGCTGGCTCTCCAGTTCGTTGAGCTTGTTGTTGGCGGCAATAAGCACCTGCGAAGGCATTCCAGCCAAGGCTGCAACGTGGATTCCAAAGCTGTGGGCAACTCCTCCCGGAGTAAGTTTCCTCAAGAAAATTATCTTCTCCTTATCCTCCTTTACCGCAATATTGTAATTCCTTACCCTTGGATATATCTTCTCAAGCTCGTTCAGCTCGTGGTAGTGGGTTGCAAAGAGAGTCTTGGCCCCTTTGCCCCATTCGTGGAGATACTCCACAATGGCCCAGGCTATTGACATCCCGTCAAAGGTGCTGGTGCCTCGCCCTATTTCATCGAACAGCACAAGGGAGCGCTCCGAGAGGTTGTGGAGAATAGTTGATGACTCCATCATCTCAACCATAAAGGTTGACTCTCCCATTGATATGTTGTCTGACGCTCCAACTCTGGTGAATATCTTGTCAACTACACCTATGCTGGCTTCCGATGCCGGAACGAAACTTCCCACTTGAGCCATAAGCACTATGAGCGCAGTCTGCCTCAGAAGAGCCGACTTTCCGCTCATGTTAGGTCCGGTAAGAATCATTATCTGGAGTCCATTGCTGTCAAGTTCAAGAGAGTTGGCAACATACTCCTCACCGGAAGGGAGGAAACGCTCAATTACAGGATGACGCCCATTCTTGATCTCCAGCTTAAGGGAGTCATTCATCTGCGGCCGGCAGTAGCCATACTCAAGTGCCAGCGAAGCAAAACTGCTCAACACATCCACACGTGCGGCAACGGCGCTGTTACGCTGAATTGATCCTATATATTTCTGAATCTCTGCCACAAGTGCGGCATACTCGGCCTGCTCAATTGCAAGAATCCTCTCCTGAGCAGTTGTTATCTTCACCTCAAACTCCTTGAGCTCCTGGGTGATGTATCTCTCCGCCCCAACCAGGGTCTGTTTTCTTATCCACTCGGGCGGAACGTTATCCTTGAATGTGTTTCGTACCTCCAGATAGTATCCGAATACATTGTTGAACCCAACCTTCAGTGAATTGATGCCTGTTCTCTCTATTTCACTCTCCTGAAGCCTCTGGAGCCATTGACGGCTGTCGTGGGCAATAGAACGGAGCTCATCAAGCTCACTGTTGACACCCGCAGCTATTACATCACCTTTGCCTATTGCAGAGGCAGGTTCACTGCAGAGTGTATTCAATATCCTCTGACGAATCTCCTGATGCTCGTCAATTCTTCCAGCAAGCTCCTCCAAATGTGCACACCCGCAACTCTCAAGCTCTTTCTTCAAAGGGGTGAAGTTCTCCAATGCCTTTCCAAGCGCCAAGGCCTCCTTTGGCATTATTCGCCCAACCGCGCTGCGGGCAATCATTCGCTCCAGGTCTCCCATACAGGAGAGGGAGGATGTGACTGAATCTATCGCAGGTGGATTGTTGAAAAACCACTCGACACTGCTATGGCGTCTTTCAAGCTCTGCAAGATCCTTTATTGGCAGCTGCAGCCACGAGCGGAGCATACGCGCGCCCATAGGAGAGCAGCAGCGGTCCATAACCTCAATGAGGGAGCACCCCTTGCGACCCGATGTGGCACCGAAAATTTCGAGATTGCGTATTGTGAAGGCATCCATCCAGACATAGTCGTCGCGGTCTATGCGTGAAATGGCCGTAATCTGCGGAGTGGATGCATTATAGTTGTTATCCAAATAGTATAGAACGGCTCCGGCGGCACTTATTCCCAGCGTATGCCGCTCTATGCCGTACCCCTTGAGCGATGGCGTGCCAAACTGCTTCAGAAGCCTCTGGCGCCCACTTTCAATGGAGAAAAGCCACTCGTCAACCTTTGTGATGTAGAAATCGCTGCCGAACATGGCATTGAAATCGTGCAGTGAGTTGCGGCAGACAAGAACCTCCTTTGGCCCCATTGCACCCAGAAGAATCTTTATGTAATCGGCCGGCCCCTGAGTGGCGCTGAAAGAGCCTGTTGAGACATCAAGAAGGGCCGCTCCAACCTCAACTTTTCCCCCTTTTTCACTTGCGATAGATACAGCAGCCAAATAGTTGTTCTCTTTCTGCTGCAGAATCTTGTCGGAATAGGAGATGCCCGGAGTAACCAAATCTGTTATTCCACGCTTCACCAATTTTTTGGTAAGGGCCGGATCCTCGAGCTGGTCGCACACGGCAACCTTGTAACCGTTCTGGATTAGTTTGGGAAGATAGGTGTCAATGGCGTGGTGCGGAAAACCTGCAAGTGGAACGTCTGTTCCGGCGCTCTTGCCACGCTTTGTCAGAACTATTCCAAGCACTTTGCTGGCAATGAGGGCATCTTCACAGAAGGTCTCATAAAAGTCACCCACTCTGAAGAGTATTATAGCATCCGGATGCTGTGCCTTTATCTGCTGATACTGCTGCATCAACGGTGTCTCCTGTGCCTGTTTCTCTGCCATTGTACTAACCTTTAGTTGCAAGATTGCTATTTGATGCAAAAATAACTAATTTTGATGTTCAACTGAATAACCTAATAAACAATTATAAAACTATGAAACCTATTTTCTCAAGAGTTGCAATGCTGTTTGCAGGTGCGGCTCTTATTGCAGGAATGAGCGCCTGCACAAGCACAGAAGCAAAAATTGAAAAGGAACTTCAACAAGTTATTGAAACCAACAAATGTGTTGGTCTTTCAGTAGCCGTTGTAAAGGACAACAAGATTATCTACACAAAATGCTTTGGCCTCAAAGATTTGGAGAACAACGTTGCCCTTGGTGAGGATGATATCTTCAGAATTGCATCCATTTCAAAATCATTCACTGCAACATCAATCATGCAAATGGTTGAACAGGGCAAGCTCTCACTCGACCAGGATGTATCGGAGCTTGTAGGATTCAAGGTAAGAAATCCTAAGTTCCCAGATGATACCATTACAGTAAGAATGCTCCTGAGCCACTCTTCAAGTATGAGCGACAACAATGGCTACTTCTCACTCAATAAGATTAATCCTGACTCTACAGAGACTATTGAGCAGGCTTGGAACGACTGGAAACCAGGTACAAAATATGACTATTGCAACCTTGGTTACAACACACTTGGAACCATTCTCGAGAGAGTAAGCGGTGAGAGATTCGACAAATATGTTCCTGAGCATGTTCTTGCTCCTCTTGGACTTACAGGTTTCGGATACAATGTGAACGAGCTCGATTCAAGCCGCTTTGTAAGGCTGTATGAGTATGATGGCACCACTGATTCATACACATGGTCACCTGAGGCATACGACCCAAGAACTGAACAGATAGCAAATTACCAGTTCGGCGTTTCAACCCCTATTTTCTCACCTACAGGCGGAATGAAGATCAACGCAAAGAACCTTGCAAGAGTTATGATTATGCATATGAACTACGGTAAGGGCCTGGTTGAGAATGAGGACGGAACAGTTTCTGAAGTAAGAATCATTGATTCACTCTCAGCTGCACAGATGCAGGCAACAACAATATGGCCGGCAGACAATGAGCAGACTGGCTACGGCTTTGCACTCGAGCAGACAACTAACCTTGTTGAGGGTGTTCAAACAGTAGGTCATACAGGAAGTGCATACGGCGTATTCACATCAATGTTCTGGAACGAGGAGCGCAATTTCGGCGTTGTTGTAATGTGCAACGGCTGCAATGAGAGACGCGACCACGACTTCATGAGCATTCACCGCGATGTTAACGCTGTAATGTACAAATACTTCAACCCTATTCCCGAGGCAACAGAGCCTGATAAGGAGTAAGTCATCTGAATAACAGAGCGGCAACTGCCGCCAGAACATACATCACTATGGATGCTCTTCTTTTACCAATTCTTCTGATTCTCCTCGGACTGCTGCTGGGAGTTATACTCAAAATGGTTTCCGCCAAAATAAGGATTCCATACACAGTTTTGCTCTTTATGGCAGGGTGCGGACTTGGTATTCTATACAATAATGGCTTCTATGAGGGAAGAGTTTTTATGGAAACGGGTCTGGATATGGTTTCCAACATGAATCCAGACTTCGTTCTATATGTTTTCCTGCCAATCCTCATATTTGATGCAGCATACGAAATGAACCTTCACGTCTTCAAGAAGACGCTCTTCAACGCCTCCCTTCTTGCAGGTCCTGGTCTTGTGATATGTATGCTTCTCACCGCAGCATTCATAATGCTGGGAGTTGCCATCTTCCCGGAAGGGGCAGGCAACTGGGGGTGGACATATGCCCTGATGTTCGGAGGCCTTATAAGCGCAACCGACCCTGTAGCAGTAGTTGCTCTGCTTCAGGAACTCAAGACAAGCAGGCGCTTCTCCACACTCGTAGATGGTGAATCACTCCTCAATGATGGAACGGGTATCGTATGCTTCATGCTCTTCTACAGCACCTTCATAGGGAAGACCATTACAATGGGTCCGGTGCTCTTCTTCTGCTGGGTATGCGTTGCAAGTGCGGCAATAGGATATTTCATTGCAAAGATCACCCTTGCATTCATTATTAGGGTCTGCAAGGATGAAACTCTTCAGAACTGCATAATGATTATTGCAGCCTACATAACCTTCATTCTTGCGCAGAAGGCATTTGACGTATCAGGAGTAATTGCCCTTGTTGTATTCGGGCATATATTCTCACAGAGCGGCCGTCCTCTTCTCAAACCGAAGGTTAACGAATTTATGGGTAAGTTCTGGGGCTTCCTTGCTCACATTGCCAATACCCTTATCTTCCTCATTGTAGGCATCATAATTGCCACCAAGGTAAATGTTACATGGAAAAACATTCTTGTAGTGTTCCTTCTCTATATTGCCTTGAATGTCATAAGGTATATAATGATAGCTGTTCTCTCTCCAATAATTCGCAAATCAGGTTATGGATTGAGTTTCAAGGAGTCAATAATTCTTGGCTGGGGAGGTCTGCGAGGGGCACTTGGCATGTCAATGGCCCTTATGGTCTGCTACACTCCTTCCATTCCTGAAGATGTAAGGAACGACATTCTTCTCTATACCGCAGGAGTTGTAACCCTTACCCTCTGCATCAACGCTACAACATCCAAGTGGCTTCTGGGTAAACTGGGACTCATAAAAAGAGAGTCACAGGCAAGAATGAAAATGGAGCAGAGAGTAAATGAAAAGATACGTCAAAGCAATATTGAGAAGCTTGAGATGCTCAGGAAGGAACCTGCCCTGGCTGGAACCGATTGGGTAAAGGTAGCCTCCTGCATACCTCAGGAGCAGCCGGTATCGGAGCATATATCTTCAGATATTGACCTTGAACAGGAGCTCAGGATGCTTGTACTTGAAAATGAGCACAACGTGACAAACGCCATTTTCCAGCAAGGAATTATAAGCAAGAAAAGTTATCTCAGACTCACTGATTCAATAGACGATCTCTGTGACTATGAAGGAGAGAGAAAACTCTCCCTGCGCAGCAATGTGCTCTCACTGAAATCAGTAACAATTAAATATCATATTTCCCAAATAGCTTTGACCATATTCTCAAAACTGCACCTTACCCCAATCTCCTTCACTATTTTTGAATCACAGTATGACCTCATGCGTGGATTCATAATAAGCCAGGAGGCCGGTCTCAAGCTTCTTGACAACATAAACGAAAGCAAGATTGTGGAGCACAACTTTGAAGTTGAGGTGGTCAACAAGCTTAAGGAGGAGATATCAAGCAACATCTCGGAGGCTAACAGCACTCTGGATATGCTAAGAAGCCACTACCCGGAGATGTACGATAAAGCCGTTACCAACAAGGCAATACGAATGCTCCTTGCCGACGAGCGCATAACCGTTGAGAATATGCAGAACGAAGGTCTCATTTCGGAGGATGAGGCATCCAGACTCATTGAAGGAATAGACAAAAAACAGAACCTTGGAATTATAGAGTAGAATAACATTACAAATGGCCCCGTTGATTGCTCCAATGGGGCCATTGTTTTTTCATTTGACATGGAATCTTTGGAATCAATTGCTTCACGCTTTGACATAAAGGGAAACATAATATCCATTAAGCCTCTTGGTGAGGGATTCATCAACGACACCTATATTGTAAAGACATCGTTGGCCAGATACATTCTCCAGCGCAAGAACAAAAATGTCTTCCCCGATGTTCCGGCAATGATGCGCAACATTGCAGCCGTAACCGCGCACATAAAAGGGAAGGTGAACTATCCGCTGCGTGAGACGCTTACCATAATTCCGCTCGCCCACCCGGGCGATAGATCATTCTGTACCAGAGCATCATCCTTCCCCTTCTCTGGAAATGACCGGTCAGAAGATGGTGCCGTATCTCAATTCTGCTATGAAGATGCCTCCGGCCAGTGGTGGGCAATGTGCCTTTTCATAGAGGGAACCGTTACCCACAAGGTTGCTTCATCGTTGGAACTTACACGTCAGGGGGGCATTGGAATAGGACGTTTCCAGGCGTTACTTGCAGATTTTGACCAGCCGCTTGCCGAGGTCATAAAGGGTTTCCACAACATGCGATGGCGTTTTGAGCAGTGGGATGAGGCTATAGATGCAGCAAAAAAGAGAGTGGAGTTGGCAACCGGTCCCAAAAAGTGCCCGGAGGTATCCGCTGAGAGCAGCAACGGGAAGATTTTCCGAATAAACGAGGTTGCCGGTGAGGTGGCCTTTATAGAGGACCACAGGGAGAAGATGATGCAGTTCTGGAATCTTGTTGAGAGCGGATACATTCCACGCCGCGTGGCTCACAACGATACCAAACTCAGCAATATTCTCTTTGATGCCACTTCGGGTGAGGCACTATGTGCAATAGACCTTGATACTGTAATGAGCAGCACCTCCCTCAACGATGTGGGTGATGCCATTCGCTCATACGCAAACGCCACCACTGAGGATGATCCTGATATATCAAAGGTGTCAATGAGATTGGACATATATAGGGCATGGATGGAGGGATATCTCAGCCAGAGGGCATCAACCCTTACTGATTCCGAGAAGGAGTGGCTCCCATTTGCACCACTGTTCATAACCTATGAGCAGGTATTGCGTTTCCTTATGGACTACATTAACGGAGATACCTATTATAAGGTGAAATACCCAGAACACAACCTTGTGCGCACCCGAAACCAGATAGCACTCTACAAGAGCATGGAGCAGCAGTATGACGCTATGAAAAAAGTGGTAGAGGAACTTATACCAAATCCTTAAAGATATCTTCAACGCTCTGAATTGAGCGTACCATTGAGGCAATTTGGCCTATCTCCATTTCACCCTCAACGGAGTCTCCATCAAAGATTCCGCTCTTTGTGCGCCCCTTGCCAAGAAACTCCCTGAGCTGGTCGGCACTGGCACCCTCTGACTCCATTTGAGCAACCCTTTGGGTGAATTCACTTGAACAGAGAAGCCTTGCAGGAGCAAGCTTTTTGAGATGAAGCATTGTGCCACCCTCCGGAATACCAAGACACATCTTCTTATACTCCTCGCTGGCACTGCTCTCGCGGCTCAAAGCAAAGCGGGTACCTATTTGAACGCCCTCTGCACCAAGAGCCATGGCGGCCTCAATCTGGCACTTGAGAGCTATTCCGCCGGCTGCAATAACAGGTATTGAAACAGCCTCCCTAACAGCAGGAACAAGACAGAAAGTGGTGGTCTCCTCCTTTCCGTTGTGCCCGCCAGCCTCAAACCCTTCAGCTACAACGGCATCAACTCCGGCATCCTCAGCCTTCTTTGCAAAGGTTGAAGA
>DCHN01000045.1:10753-13967 GCA_002315995.1 Bacteroidales bacterium UBA1751
GGACTTCCCGCGCTGGTGAAGACAACAGGAACTCTCTTTTCAACAAGCAGATTCATTATCTTCTCCATCTCAGGATATAGCAGCGGCACATTCACCCCAAAAGGTATTGGCTTACCACCAGGCATCCTTGCCTCAAGGCATCTGTCAATGTGATATTCCAGCGTTTCAGGATGCATGGACCCTGCACCCAGCAGACCCAGCCCGCCGCACTTTCCAACAGCAGTCACAAGCCTCCACCCACTGCACCACACCATTCCCCCCGCAATAATCGGATGCTCTATTCCAAACAATTCACAAACTCTGTTTTTTTCCATAGTCTTTCACCTGATTACTTTGAAGATTCCTTCTGCCCACTCCTTTTTCTTCGCAGAATTGAGAGGCTGGCGGCTCCAAGGAGCACTATGATAAGCAACCATGAGCTGGCCTTTGAGTAGAGCTCTCCCTTTGAGAAACAGTCGGGATCAAAGACGAATTCAATGGTTCCCTCACCCTGAGGAACCATAACGCCCCTGAGAATGTAGTTCGCCCTGAAGATAGGAACTTCCTGACCAGCAATATATGCTTTCCAACCAGGGCTATAGTATATTTCACTGAATATTGCCGGCTGCCTTTTGAATGAACTGAAGGAGTAAACCATACGGTTAGGCGAGTACTCAACCAACTCTATTGAAGATGGAGCATAGAACTGCGGCACCTGAGCATCTGCACTCCACTGGGCAAGATCCTCAGCATCAATGGTACTCTGCGCCACAACTGCACTGGAAACAACATCTATGGCTGAAATCATGGCTATCTCCTCGTTGGCATTCTCAGCACCTATAAGATTTGAAACGAACCAGGCATTGCCAAGGGCCAATGAGTTTACAAGAGGCGGATTGTCTGCACCCAGAATCACATAGCGGGTATTGAGCATATTGAGAACAGGATGATTACCGAACCTCTCCTGTGCCTCCATAAATGTGCTCACACCCTCCAGCTCCTTGTAAATGGCGCTGATTTCAGGGGTTATGTAGTAGTCAATCATATCCTGATACCTCTGTATCTTGGCAGGAGAGTATCCGCCAATTGTCTTGTGGTGATATGATGTATATGAGTTGTTGAATGTATTCACAGAGAGGTCAAGAACCCTATAGTCAAGATCCGTATCCTCAAGTATCATTTCGTCAACGGCTCTCTTCTCCAGAGGTGAACCGAACTCCTGTTGGGTTACAAAATGAGAATCGTTGAGGTAACGCTTGTCAATGCCCCAGAGGTCTATGAGAACAAGTGCAATAAGTGCTGTAAGTGCAATGCCGCGCTTGAACCATCCTTTACGGCAACCCCATATTGCAGCAGCGCCAAGAAGAATGAATATGAGCGAGCGGAGCGCATCGGAGCGCAGAAGTGCCATACGGTCTGCGGCAAGTGTCTGTGCAAGAACATCCGGCAGCTGTGAATCGCTTGTGGCAGCAAAATCACCGACCAGAGATGGTATAAGCCAGAGAATCAGTGAAATGCCACCCGTTATTCCAAGACTCCAGAGAAGCCCCTTTTTGAAAGAGGCACCATTATGTACTCCACTGCTTACATCAGAATCTTTCCCGTTAACAACCTGTTCCTTTTCTGGATACAACACTTTATCAAGAGCAAGAACAGCCATTATTGGAATGAGCATCTGCAGAATTACAAGTATCATGGATACGGTCCTGAACTTGTTGTACATTGGCATCCAGTTGAAGAAGAGCTCGCTCATTGGCATGAAGTGGTATCCCCAGCTCAGAAGTATTGCTATTATGCCAACCGACGCTGTCCACCATTTAACTCCACCCTTGAGAACAAAGAAACCAAGTATGCATAGGAATATGGTAAGTGCTCCCATATACATTGGTCCGGCTGTGAATGGTTGTGGTCCCCAGTAGAGAGGCAGTGCCTGAACCGTCTGTTGAGCCTGCTTTTGAGAGTACCCGTTTTGTGTAAGGAGTTTGTATGTTTCCGACTTGGTCGATAGTGCTCCTGCCGATGCGCCTCCGTAAAGGTCCGGTATGAGCAGGTTCAGCGTCTCACCCGGCCCGTAAGACCACTGTGTTGCATATTCAAGGTCAAGACCGCTGCGGCTCTTTTTGCCTGCCTTCTCTGCGGCGGATGCTCCAGCATTTACGTTGCCATTATTAGTGCTGGAGTTGGAATCCATAGTGGAACTTGTTACAAGTTCGCTGCCCCCCCTCATTGAGTGTCCTGAATACTCGTATGTTGGCCAGAGATGATTTATATTGGTGGCTATTCCTACGGCTCCTGCAACAAGCAGAAGTGCGCTGGTCTTTATGAATCGTGGTGCCGCCTTCTGGGATATTGCGCTGCAGAGTTGCCATATTGCGAATCCGAGAATTATCATTGCCAAATAGTATGATATCTGCGGATGGTTGGCCTTTATTTGGAAACTGAGCGCAAAGGCAAAGAAGATGCTGCCCCAAAGTGCCGAATTCCTGTATGCGTGCACAACCGCTGCAAGCACCCAAGGCATGAAGGCTATTGCAAGCATCTTTGTATTGTGACCTACCTGAATAATCTGCATATTGTATGAGCAGAAGGTTACAGCTATTGCTCCGAATGCGGCAAGAGGCACGCTCACGCCAAAGGCAAGGAAGAGCAGGAATGCTCCAAGCATTGATATAAGCAAATAACTTGCAGGACGCTCTCCCAGCAGTAAAAAGTCGTAAAGCGGTTTGGTGACATCGCCCTCATATATAACGGAAATGGTTGTTGCGGGCATTCCTCCGAACATGGAGTTGGTCCACAACGCCCTATCGCCCGGGTGGGCCTCATTATATGATACTATTTCACCCGCCATTCCCTTCCAAGAGGAGATGTCGGACTGGTTTACCACTTTTCCGCTGAATACCTGCGGTGTGTAGGCGTATGCTGCCACAATAAATGCGACAACAGCCAAAATATAAGGAATTGCTTTCTTGAACATATCTTATTTGAAGTAGGTTCTTCTCGGTCCTGGTGCTTTGCTCTTCTTTGGCTTGCTCATATCAATGACATCATCAAGAAGAGCTGCAAGATGTTCGGTGAGATTTTCGCGAGAGTATTTTTCTACGCTGTTAACAACAGGCGAGCCGTTTTCCATACCATCGAAAAGGGTAGGCTGAACAACGGCAGTTGCCTTCATGTCAGGAAATATGGCAGTTGATACACCACTGAGCGAACCTGTTCTCTGCATAAAACGGCTGTA
>DCHN01000075.1:0-152 GCA_002315995.1 Bacteroidales bacterium UBA1751
CGATTTTACCCGAAAACCATCAAAATGATGTGAATCGGGGGAGAAATGAAGATTAATAATCCCGAATCCACTGTGTGAGAAGACGAAGTCCTAGAAGGGGAGCAAGACAAAAAAAGCTGAAACTTTTGTTTCAGCTTGTCTTGCTCCTCAAG
>DCHN01000075.1:180-642 GCA_002315995.1 Bacteroidales bacterium UBA1751
GACCCCCTGATTAACAGTCAGGTGCTCTAACCAACTGAGCTATTGAGGAATGATTTCCACGCCACCTGGAGGGTACCTCCTCGGTTTTGCGAATGCAAATGTATGGTAAAAAAATTATGTGTGCAAATTTTTTTTGCTTTCTTTCAACACGCCTTAATTCACTCCTTGAATATTTGACAAGAGGTGCTAACTTTGTGCGGACAATGAAGTAAACATTTTTGGCTGGCGAAGCATAACTATGACTCCATCTGAACTCGGCTATACACTAGGCGCACTCATAAATGAGCAACCCACTCTCCACCTTCCGGGGTTGGGAGCGTTTTCAGTGGTTGCAGTTGAACCGCAGTTCATCAGGAACAGGTGCGCCATTACCCCGCCATCGTCAAAAATTATCTTTTCCGGCACTTTGCCAGATTTTCACGCCCCCACTCGGGGCGATAGAAATTCGCCTTCATTGAAATC
>DCHN01000075.1:713-7240 GCA_002315995.1 Bacteroidales bacterium UBA1751
AAATGAATCCTGTTGCAGAGTTTTATGCAGGTGAAAAGAGAATAGGATATGCCGATGCCATGCAGGAGCTTGAGTCTCTATGCACCTCTTTGAAAGAGGATCTTCAAGCGCGGGCATTTATCTCCATTCCTGAATTCGGTACGGTAAGATATGGCCTGGGAGATGATTTTGTCTTTGAACCAAGCGGCTCCCTGGTTTGCAACCTTGACAACTGGGGTCTGGAAATTATTGGGACATCCGTTCCGGTGAAGGGCGCTCCGGCATCGAAAGGGGCTGCGGATTCAAACAGCTCGGTAAATCAGCTATCGCCAGTGCAAGATGCACACCACTCTGCAAGTCATTCCCATGGTGAAGGTGCACACCATTCTGCAAGCCATTCCCATAGCGAGGCAGGTGCACACCACTCTGCGGGTCAGTTCCATAATAGGGAGATGCTCCGCAATATGAGTCGGGGAAAGATTCAAAAGGGAGTTGAACCACAGAAACCTTCCACCGGCAAAATTGTTACAATTGCAGTTATTGCCGCCCTGATTCTCTTTGTGGTCTCCATGTTTATTTTCAAGGAGACCTTCATGCCACTGTGGGAACAACTCCTTTATACCCCTGAAGAGCTGCAATACCTCAAAGGCAACAGCTTCTAGATCTCAAATATGCCAGTGTCTGGTTTTTTAAAACAAACATCACCCCGCTCACAGAACATTGTGGACGGGGTGGGTGCTTTAAATGGGGGACTTTTTACAGAGTCAACTCCTTGTTTTTCAGCCTCATTATTTAGCTACTGATATCTGGCTCTTGAGGGACATCTGGAACTCTTTGTCTTCGAGGAAGTCGCCCTCGTAGCTTATGCGTGAGAGGGTGTTGCTCTCAAGTTCAAGATATACACGGCCGGTGGCGTAGATGCGGAACGTGAGTTCGCATTCGTCGTAGTCTGTACTCTTTGCCTTAATTGTGAAGGAGCGTGTTCCGCGTTTCTGGTCATAATTCTGTTTAAGCATGGTGTATTCAACTCTCTGGAACCATACTGCCCACTCTTCACCCGGGATGGTTGAATAACTCTCGCCAATATATGGGAGGTATGCGTCAATGGTACCATTACCTATTCTAATAATAAAGTCACCATGATGAGGCCTGATGTGCGGACCACCCTTTGGAATAATCTGGGTAATTCTGATTTGCATGTTCATATCCTCGCATGAAGCGGCTATTTCTGCTGCTCTGAGCATATCATCCTCTTCAGATTGAGGAGATACTGTTGCACACGATGTAAAAGATAATGCTGCAATTGCTATTGCAAAAATGCATAGAGTAATTTTTCTCATGTTCTTAAGATTATTATTATCAAGAGTAAAATTAAGAAAATTTCTGCAATCCTCGGTTTTTTTCTAACTTTGTACCAAAATTTCAATTTAATATGAGTAAATATTTTTCATTCATTGTTGCTCTTCTGCTGGCATTTTCGGCAGTTGACCTTTATGCAGAGGAGGGAAACAACAAAGAGGGTAACAACAATGATGGTGCCGTAGTTGTTGAATCGAATGCCGTAGTTGCCAATGAGATTCTTTCGCTCAGACCAAGTTATTTGAACGGCCAGATGAGCAGCTGCAATGAGATTGATTTCGGATATGATTTCTATGATGCATATCAGAATCAGAAACCTGTAACCCACAACTATTCCATTTGGGATGATGCAACCTGGGCAGGTATTCCGTTTGTTGCTGCCGGTTTCCTTGTAAAGGGAGTAAAGAAGGATTTCAGAGAGGCACGAAATAAACTCAATGGTGATTTCCATAACCGTACAGATGACATTCTTCAGTTTGCACCTCTGGCTGCAACATTTGTAATAAAGGCTGTTGGTGTTGAAGGCAGAAGCAACTGGGGAAGATTCCTTGTAAGCAGTGCATTCTCATATATGTCAATGGCGCTTTTCGTAAATGCCATTAAGTATTCTGCCAAGGAGATGCGTCCAGATGGAACAACAGCCAACTCATTCCCTTCAGGACATACAGCAACTGCATTTGCAGGTGCAACCATTCTCCATAAGGAGTATGGTATGACACGCAGTCCTATATACAGTGTGCTCGGTTATGCTGCAGCAACTACCACCGGAGTTATGCGAAGCCTCAACAACCGCCACTGGATCAGTGACATTATGGTTGGCGCCGGCTTGGGTATAATTGCAACCGACGTAGGATATATGATTGCCGGAGCAATTTTCAGAGACAAAGGAATAAAGAGGGATTATATGACAGATATGGAGGACTTTGAGAAGTACCCTTCATTCATATCTGTAAGCATCGGAGCCATGAGAATGGATAATCTTCATCTTCCATCAGATTTTATTTCAGCATCGGGATTCACCCCAACCGAGGATGGCAAACTTAGACTGGGAACAGGATCAACTGTAGGTTTCGAGGGTGCATACTTCTTCAACAAATACTTTGGAGTAGGAGGTAAGGGCAGAGTGAACATTGCCCCGGTTAGAGCAAACGGAATGAATGCGTATGAGATTGATGAGGGAAAGTTGATTCCATATAAAGAGACATCAAAAGGCGATGAGACCGACCAGCTGGCAACCTATATGTTCGATATTGGACCATACTTCTCAATTCCTTTCACCAAGAAGTTATCACTTGATATGAGTGCTTTCGTTGGTTATATGCACAATTCAGATTTTGAACTTATTTGTACAGACCAGCAGGATTTGAAGTGGAGAGATATAAAGAAATGGACAAAGGCAGATCTTGAAAAGTTCATAGCGGAGGGTCACTATATTGGCGATATGATTATGGCGGATGAATCCAACAATTTGAAGTTCGGAGCAGGCCTTTCACTCTCATGGGCTGTTCAGAACAACCTCTGCATTGATTTGAACTTCTCATACGACTATGCAAAGGTGCCATATAATATGGGGTATTTCTCAGACGCCGAGTTTGCTGTGAACTATGAACTGACCAAGGATTTCCAAAAGTCGGTTGACGCAGCCTGGTCAGAGACTTCAATAAAGAAGAGCACCAATATGTTCGGCGGCGGAGTTTCAATAAGCTTCAGCTTCTAGACAGCAGAACGGTAAGGTGTCATTATATTCCAGTCAACGGCCCATTCAAAGAGTTTTATTCTGACTGGAAGCCAGTGATTTCAAAATACAGCGTGCCCTGCTCACATTTGATGTGGGCGGGGCATTTTTTACAAAATCTTAAATATTTATTGTATAACAATAAAATTTATTTATATTTGCATAAATCTTTAATAAGAAACGACTATGATAGAAGCATGGAATTCTTTGGATGTCCCAATGAAAGTTCTCTGGGGTATCACTCTTGCGGCATCTCTGATTTTTGTAATTCAGAGCATCATGACATTCTTTGGTGCAGATGGTGATGCGGATGCGGACTTCAGCAACGGAGGAGATTTTAGCTCTGATGGTTCTGGTGGAGATTTAGGCGGGCACGACGGCTCGTTGGGAGCAGACGGCGCGGCTGACATTCATGACGGCTTGAACGGTAATGGTTCGGATGTGGACCTAAATGAGGCAAGCCATGGAATGAATCTTCTCACCTTCAAGAACTTCGTGAACTTCTGCCTCGGCTTCGGTTGGAGCGCCATACTGCTCAAAGAGGATATAGGTTCGGTGCCGCTGCTTCTTTTTCTATCGGCCCTGGTAGGCGTGGCACTTGTTGTTGCGGTAATGTACCTTTACAAGTGGCTGTGGTCAATGCAGCAGAGCGGCAACATAGATCTTTTCAAGTGCGCAAAGGGGTGCCAGGGTGCGGTTTACATTCCGGTTCCGGCGCAGAGAGCAGGTGAGGGGAAGGTGCAGATTTCAATAAACAACTCCATTAGGGAGTACGGCGCACTCACGGACGGCCAGGCACTCAAGACAGGAGCAAGAGTAACTGTAGTTGAGGTTGTAGACAGCAATACGGTGCTTGTTGAGGAGGAGGGCGCAATGATAGTTTAATATGGTCCCGGCCACTCATACGGCTGAATGTAAATGCACTTGGCGGTAATAGGTGGCACTGGCGTAAACATTTGAAATTAGTTATTCATTCAAAACATATTCTTAAATACTCAGTATTATGGAAATTTATTTGATCATTATTATTGTTGCGGTTCTTTTTGTAACCTGCGCAGCAATTATGAAACGTTACAAGAGATGTCCTTCAGACAAGATTCTTGTAATTTATGGTATGACCGGAAGGAACAAACATGGCGGAGTTTCATCGGCAAAGTGCGTTCACGGAGGAGCCTCTTTCATCTGGCCGGTATTCCAGAGCTACTCATTCATGGATCTTACACCTATATCTATAGAGTGTAACCTTACAAATGCACTCTCAAAGCAGAACATACGAGTTGATGTGCCTTGCCGTTTTACGGTTGCAATTTCAACTGAGCCGGACAACATGACCAATGCAGCTGAGCGACTTCTGGGCCTCACTACAGATGACATAAGAAGCATTGCTACAGATATTCTCTTTGGTCAGCTCCGTCTGGTAATTGCCACAATGGATATTGAGGAGATTAACTCAGACCGTGACAAGTTCCTTGCAAACGTAAGCACAAACGTTGAGGCCGAGCTCAGAAAGATTGGTCTTAAGCTCATAAACGTTAACGTAACCGATATCCGTGATGAGTCTGGATACATTGAGGCTCTTGGTAAGGAGGCTGCCGCAAAGGCAATTAACGATGCAAAGAAGAGCGTTGCCGAGCAGAACAGATATGGTGAAATCGGTAAGGCTGAGGCAGACCGTGACAAGGATATACGTATAGCCGAGACATCGAGGGATACACGTATCATGACCGCTGATGCCAACGCAAAGGCCGTTGAGGGTGAGAACAACTCAAAGATTGCAATTGCAATGTCTGATGCAACAAGGCGTGAGAAACAGGCTGAGGCAGAGCGTCTTGCAGTTGCTGCCGAGAAGGTTCAGAACGCAAAGGCACTCGAGGAGGCATACAAGAGCGAGCGTGACGCCGAGCTTGCACGTGCCGAGAGGGAGAAGGCAACCCAGATGGCGAACATTGTGGTTGCAGCCCAAATTGAGAAGGAGAAGGCAATTATTGAGGCTGAAGCGCAGGCTGAGCAGTTCAGAAGAAAGGCTCAGGGTGAAGCTGACGCAATATATGCAAAAATGGAGGCCCAGGCACGCGGTACACTTGAGATTCTCTCGAAGCAGGCCGATGGTTTCAACCGTATGGTAAGCGCCGCTGCAGGTGACCCTCAGAAGGCAGTTCTTATGATGATAGCAGACCGTCTCCCTGAGCTCGTGAAGACACAGGTTGAGGCAGTGAAGGGCATAAACATTGACAAGGTAACCGTTTGGGACGGCGGAATGGGCAAGGACGGAAAGGGCGCAACAGCCAACTTCGTATCGGGCCTTATGCAGTCAGTACCACCGTTGCAGGACCTCTTCAACATGGCCGGAATGAACCTCCCTTCGTATCTTGCCGGAAAACAGGAGACTCCCGCTTCCCACCCGGCCGATAGTGAAACCCCATCTGAAGAGAAATAGTTAATCTGAGGCGGCAGATAGCCTGTTTTGGTGCTGCTGCCGTATGATGAGTTATTATGATAGTAGTAAATGTTGACGTAATGCTCGCCCGCAGGAAGATGTCCTGCGGGGAGCTCGCCGAAAAAATAGGAATTACTCCGGCCAACCTCTCCATTCTCAAGACGGGCAAGGCCAAGGCAATACGCTTCACCACACTGAATGCAATTTGCCAGGCACTAGACTGCCAGCCCTCCGATGTGCTGGAGTTCAGACCGGATGTAGTGGATTATATTTGATATTTTATAGTTCTATGTATTGCAAGGTATTATAAAATATCTATATTTGCACGCTTTTTGAATGGTTCATAGAACTGGAGTTTCTGTTATTTCGAGCTTATTGATTTAAAAAAGAGATATTTTTAACACTATATAAAATGAAAAAGTTATTAAGCATTATCGTATTGGTTTCAGTACTGGTTGTAAATGCCAGTGCACAGCTGCTTAACCCGCAGGCCCCAATACCAAACGATCCATCGGTAGTTACCGGCAAACTTGACAATGGTCTTACCTATTACATCAAACACAACGAGAAACCAGCCCAGAGAGCTGACTTCTATATTGTATCCAATGTTGGAGCAATTCAGCAGGACAGCACACAGGGCGGTTTGGCTCACTTCCTCGAGCACATGTGCTTCAACGGACTCAAGGATTTCCCAGACAAGGCTTTGTTCACCTATCTGGAAGGTATAGGTGCAAAGTTCGGTGCCAACATAAATGCAGGTACAGGTATTGACAGGACATCATATATGCTCAACAATATTCCTGTAACCAGAACAGGCATTGTTGACTCATGCCTTCTCATTCTTCAGAACTACGGCGCATACGTAACCAATGATCCTAAGGACATTGACGACGAGCGCGGAGTTATTGTTGAGGAGAAGAGAACCAGAAACGTAGCCGGATGGAGAGCTGCAGAGTTCCAGTTCAGCAAGATGTATCAAGGTAGCAAGTATGCAAATTCACTCTCTGAACTTATTGG
>DCHN01000075.1:7371-7686 GCA_002315995.1 Bacteroidales bacterium UBA1751
AAGATAAAGGAGACATTCGGTGTTCTTCCAAAGAGAGAGAATCCAAAACCAAAAGAGGTTATTACCATTCCTGGCAACGAGAAGCCAATAGTTGGTGTCTTCACAGACAAGGAGCTTCAGGCCTGCAACATTGAGCTCTGCTTCAAGCAGACTCCTATGCCAGTGGAGATGAGAGGATTGGGAATGATTATTCTCATTGACCTCTACAAGGATGTCATCTCTTCAGTGCTCAGCGAGAGATTCCAGGATATGGCCACCAAACCAGATGCTCCATTCCTTAACGCATACAGTTCATTCTCATCACCTATTGCTGTA
>DCHN01000075.1:7762-9949 GCA_002315995.1 Bacteroidales bacterium UBA1751
GTTAATGAGGTTGAGAGACTCAAACGTTATGGCATAACAATGGCTGAGTTCGACAGGGCCAAGAGCGATATTCTCAAAGGATATGAGAGAAGGGCTGAGAATGAGGCAGGAAGAGAGAACGGAACCATTGTATATGACTATATAAATGCATTCTGCAGCGGTTATGCTTTCCCTACACCAACCAAGGAGTATGAGATTGTAAAGGGTTACTTTGATGCAGGTCTGGTATCTGTTCCTGCAGTAAACCAGGTTGCTGCTCAGATGATTGAGTTCAAGGATATTGTAATTATGGCTTCTCTTCCACAGAAGGAGGGCCTTGCTGTTCCTACCGAGGAGGAGCTTGCAAATACAATAGCTGTTGCACAGGCAGCCCAGCTTGACAAACCTGTTGAGGAGAATGCCAACGAGCCTCTTGTTGATGCAGCCGCTCTTGCAGGTTCAGCAGTTGCAAGCGTAGGCGCAGATAAGTTCGACACACAGAAGATTGTTCTTAAGAACGGTATTGAAATATACCTGAAGAAGACCGATTTCAAGAAGGATGAGGTAAGATTCAAAATAGAGGTTGAGGGTGGCCAGACCCTTCTTGCCGATGATCTTCTCTACCCATGGGCACAGGAGTTGGGCAGTTTGTTCACATCATACGCCGGAGTATCTAAGTTCTCTATGACCGCTCTTCAGAAGGCGCTTGCAGGAAAGGCAGCAAGCGTTTCACCATACGTTGCAAGAGTTGACCACGGTGTAAGCGGCAGCGGTTCTCCAAAGGATTTCGAGACAATGATGCAGCTTGCATACCTCTATTTTGCAGAGCCAAGATTCAATGCAGAGGAGATAACTGTTGGAATCAATATGGTTAAGGAGATGCTTCCTAACCTTCTCAAGAGCCCTGACAATGCATCAGGCATAGAGTTCCAGAAGATTCTCTTCGGAGGCAGCCCAAGAAGGGTTGTTCTCAGCGAGAACATCTTCGACAAGGCAACCGTTGAGAACTATGAGAAATCATACAAACAGCTCTTCAGCAACGCAAAGGGCGCAAAGATGTATATTGTAGGTAACGTTGAACTCTCAGAGATTCAGCCAATGCTTGAGAAGTACATAGGTTCACTTCCTATGGGCAAGGAGGCAACAAAGAAGGTTGACAATGTAGCTTATCCTGTAAAGGGCAGCGTTGAGAAGGTATTCGAGTTCCCTATGACCGCAGCCAAGACACAGGTTATTATGGCCTACTCAGCAGATATGGAGAGAACCCTTGCAAACAGCGTAATGGCTTCAGCTCTCAACAATATTCTTGACCTCACATACACAAAGACAATTCGTGAGGATGAGGGCGGCACATACGGTGTAGGTACAGCAGTACAGCTCTCAGCACAGATTCAGCAAAAGGCCCTCATCTATATCCAGTTCGACACAGACCCTGCAAAGGCCGAAAAACTCATTGCAAAGGCCATTGACGGACTCAAGGATATTGCAACCAATGGTGTATGCCAGGATTACATTGACAAGACCCGCGAGACAATGCTCAAGTCATTCCCTGAGAACCAGATAAAGAATGGTTACTGGATGGGCGTAATCAACAACTGGTTCGGCGAGAACTACGATGTAAACACAGAGTACCAGAAGCTTGTAGGCGAACTTGTAAACTCAGATAGCATCAAGGCATTCGCTGCCAAGATTCTTGACCAGAACAACTTCATCAAGTTCACTATGGTGCCAAAAGCAGAGTAGTAAATCCATAAGTTCAGGCGGGAAATCTGCCTTGAACCATATAATCCAGAGGGGTATCTGAAAAGTCATTAAGACTTTGAGGGTACTCCCTTTTTTTTCATACCTTTGCAGCGCTATGATAGAGGCGGAAATTGCTCCCTGGCAGGAGCGCACTGAGATACTTTTGGGGCAGGAGGGGCTTGCTAAACTGCGCAACTCCTTTGTGGCAGTTATTGGCCTGGGTGGGGTGGGGGCCTACGTCGCTGAGATGCTTGCCCGCGCCGGTGTTGGAAAGCTCCTTATTCTCGATAGCGACTCAGTAAGCCTCACCAACAAGAACCGTCAGCTGCTCGCCCTCGACTCAACCATAGGCCTCTCAAAAGTTGATGTAATGACCTCCCGCCTAAAGGAGATAAATCCCAACCTGGCGATAGTGGGTATCAAGGAGTATATCCTTGGCCTCGCCGAGGCGCAGGAGGCTGCTGC
>DCHN01000075.1:10015-11115 GCA_002315995.1 Bacteroidales bacterium UBA1751
GCACCTTATGCCGCCTCGCTCAATTATGTTGTGGACGCAATTGATACGCTATCGCCCAAGTTGGCGCTGATCAAATATTGTGTTGACAACCACTTGCCGCTTGTGAGTTCAATGGGCAGCGGAGCAAAATTCGATGCCACAGCCGTTCGCATTGCCGACATCTCCAAGTCATACAACTGCCCGCTTGCCTATCTGCTTCGTAAGCGACTGCGCAAGGTGGGCATCTCAAAGGGCTTCAAGGCCGTCTTCTCCGAAGAGCTCCCAAAACGCGAGGCCATAATCCAGGCCGAAGAGCGCAACAAAAAGTCACAGGTTGGCACCATATCCTACCTCCCCGCCGTCTTCGGCTGCATCTGCGCCCAAGCGTGCATCACAGAACTGGTGGAGATATAGATTTTGTGCATTTTCTTGATTTTCTTCGTACCTTTACAACCTATATAGCTATATATAAACTCATGATAGAAAATATTTTCAAGTCAAGCGTGACTTATGTTTCTCCATCTTTGTCGCAGATTATTATCAAACAGGAAATAATCTGTCAGTCAGATACTCCTGGTGCTATTGAACCAATTGTTGATGAAGAGGAAGGTATTTAATAATAATCGTCAAACGTAATATAATCAAAGATATGAGAGAGAAATTATTACTCGCTGCCCTTTTAACAGCAGTTTTGGCACTATCTTGTTCAAAAAGTGAAGAGGGCCTTTCCAAAAAAGAGGCAGGTAAGAGATATATTACAATAGAGGCTGCGCTGGCGGAGGTTGGCGCCAACCCTTCAACAAAAACAGCCATTCAGTCCGATGGTTCGGTTTTCTGGAATCCGGGAGAAGCAATAAGTATCTTTTATGCTCAGGGAACAGATGGCGGCAGCAAGTTCGTGTCAACCAATACTGAACCGGTAGCCGTTGCCAGTTTTTCAGGGAATATTGGGGTAATCACCGGCAGTGGCGAGGTTACACCGGAGCAGACATCATTTTGGGGAGTGTATCCTTACGCTGAAGATATTTCATGCAATGGAAGTTCAATTACAATGACACTTCCAAGTGCGCAGGTAAGTGGAGCAGGCACTGTTTCTGACGGCCAGCTCCCTACTATGGGAA
>DCHN01000042.1:0-123 GCA_002315995.1 Bacteroidales bacterium UBA1751
TCCGTGAGGGTGGTAGAACAGTAGGCGCTGGTCAGGTAACCAAACTTATTGACTAATTGTTATTTGAAATAGGGTCTGCAGTGAGATCTGCAGACCCATTTATAGGGGAATAGAACAAGGGTA
>DCHN01000042.1:181-8471 GCA_002315995.1 Bacteroidales bacterium UBA1751
GAATCCTGCTTCCCCTGCCAAACCAAAGTTACGTTCGGTTTATTTTTAACACGGATTTTCAAAGCTTCCATTGAACATCCATAATTAAAAAGTGATGAGCAAAATTACTTCGTATATCAAAGATTCTTATGTTGAGTTGACACAGAAGGTCTCATGGCCAAACTGGTCTTCTCTTCAGGGTTCTGCCATCCTTGTAATGATTGCTTCATTGATTCTTGCAGTTGTAATTATGGTCATTGACCTCTGCTTCAAGAATATAATGGAGTTGATTTATAACATTTTGTATTAGAAATGAGCGAGGCAGCAAATTTGAAGTGGTACGTTGTCAGAGTCGTAGGCGGGAAGGAGAAAAAGGCCAAGGAGTACATTGAGAAGGAGATTAAGAACTCTAATCTTCAGGACAAGGTTACTCAGGTGCTCATTCCAACCGAAAAGGTCTATCAAGTAAAGAACGGAAAAAAAGTTAGCGCGGAGAGAATTTTCTTCCCGGGCTATGTTCTTATTGAGGCTGATTTGACAGGCGAGATTCAGTATAAGATCAGAAACGTCACCCACGTTTCCGGTTTCCTTTCTGACAGGCAGGGAGGTAAAGAGACTGAACCTACACCTCTGCGCGCTGCTGAGGTCAACCGTCTGCTTGGAAAAGTTGATGAGTTGATTGACAAGGAGGAGGAGAATATTACACCTTTCATTATTGGCGAGGATGTAAAAGTTGTAGATGGTCCTTTCAACGGATTTGACGGTACAGTTGAGGAGATCTTGGAAGACAAGAAGAAACTCAAGGTAATGGTCAAGATTTTCGGTAGAAAGAACATTCTGGAACTTAATTTTGTTCAGGTTGTTAAAAATTAATTTCATTTATTGTTATGGCTAAAGAATTTGCCGCATTCATTAAGTTGCAGATTAAGGGTGGTGCAGCTAATCCGTCACCTCCTGTAGGACCAGCACTTGGTTCTAAGGGTGTAAACATTATGGATTTCTGCAAGCAGTTCAATGCACGCACCCAGGATAAAGCTGGCAAAGTATTACCGGTTATTATCACCGTTTATACAGACAAGTCTTTCACTTTTGAGGTTAAGCAGCCACCTGTAGCTGTTCAACTTAAAGAGATTGCAAAGATTCAGAAAGGTTCAGCCGAGTCAAATCGTAAGAAGGTAGCTACTATCACATGGGATCAGGTTAAGACCATTGCCCAGGATAAGATGCCTGATATGAATGCATTTACTCTCAAATCAGCAATGTCTATGGTTGCAGGTACTGCACGTAGTATGGGTATTGCCATCTCTGGCGAGTTCCCTGCTGATGTTAAATAATGACACACGCTATGAGTAAGCTTACTAAAAATCAGAAAGCAGCAGAGGCTAAGGTTGACAGCAAGGTTGAATATGCTTTGGCTGATGCTTGTGCTTTGGTGAAGGAGACTTCATTCACCAAGTTTGACGCGTCTGTTGAATTGGCTATGCGTCTTGGAGTTGATCCACGTAAGGCCAACCAGATGGTCCGTGGCGTTGTGACACTTCCTCACGGAACCGGTAAAACCGTAAGGGTTCTGGTTCTCTGTACTCCTGATAAGGAGAACGAGGCAAAAGAGGCTGGTGCAGACTACGTTGGCCTGGATGAGTACATCGATAAGATCAAAGGTGGTTGGACAGACATTGATGTCATCATTTGTACACCTTCAGTAATGGGTAAGATTGGTCCTATTGGTAGGATTCTCGGACCTAGAGGTTTGATGCCAAACCCTAAGACCGGAACAGTTACCATGGAGATCGGTAATGCCGTTAAGGAGGTAAAGGCAGGTAAGATTGACTTCAAGGTTGACAAACAGGGTATTGTTCACGCAGCTATTGGAAAGGTTTCTTTCTCAGCTTCACAGATTGCGGACAATGCTCAGGAGTTCATCAATACCGTTGTTAAACTCAAACCTCAGGCTTTGAAAGGTTCCTATGTAAAGAGCATTTATATCTGCTCTACAATGGGCCCTGGTATTTGTATTGACAGCAAAGGTGTTGGCGCTGCTTTGTAATTAAAATAATCTGTTATGAAGAAAGAATTAAAAGCACAAATTATTGAAAATTTAGCAGCACAACTCGAGGAAACTCCAGGTTTCTACGTAACTGATATTGAAGGCTTGAACGCCGAGAATACTACAAAGTTGCGTCGTGCTTGCTTTGAGAAGGACATCAAGATGATTCTGGTTAAGAATACCTTGTTCTTCAAGGTTTTGGAGAAAAAGGCATTTGAAGGCTATGAGCAGTTCAAGGATGTTCTTAAGGGCTCTTCTGCAATTATGTTCACCAATGTGGCTAATGCTCCTGCAAAACTCATCAAAGAGTTCAGCGCAGACGGTAACAAACCGGAGTTGAAGGCTGCATACGTTCAGGATTGCATCTTCATAGGCAAAGAGAATCTCGAGACTCTTGTTAACATCAAGAGCAAGGATGAACTCCTTGGCGAGATTATTGGAATGCTCCAGTCTCCTATGCAGAATGTTATCTCTGCTCTTAAGTCACAGAGTGGCGACAAGGTTGCAGGTATTGTAAAGACATTATCAGAAAAAGAATAAAAAATTAAATTAACACATAAAATTATACAATTATGGCAGATATTAAACAAATTGCTGAGGAACTCGTTAACCTTACAGTAAAAGACGTTCAGGAGTTGGCAAAGGTACTCAAAGAGGAGTATGGTATTGAACCAGCTGCCGCAGCTGCTGTTGCAGTTGCTGCTCCAGTTGCAGGTGGTGCTGCAGCTGCTGCTGAGCAGACAGAGTTCGATGTAATTCTTAAGAACGCAGGCCAGGCTAAATTGCAGGTTGTAAAGGTAGTTAAAGAGCTTACAGGTCTTGGACTTAAAGAGGCTAAGGACTTGGTAGACGGTGCTCCTAAGACTGTTAAGGAGAAGGTTGCTAAGGCTGAGGCTGAGGAACTGAAAGCTAAGCTCGAAGAGGCTGGTGCAGAGGTTGAGGTAAAATAAGTATCAACTCCCCGGTTTCTAGCGGGAAATAATCAGGTTTAGGGCATAATGCGCCCTAAACCTTTTTGTCGTTTTTTCAGTTTATTTTTTCCAACCCTTACGATAATGGCGCAAAAAACAAATAATCAGCGTATTACATTTGCCACATCAAAGACACTTCTGGACTATCCTGATTTTCTTGAGGTGCAGCTTAAATCCTTCAAGGATTTCTTCCAGCTGGAGACCACCCCTGAAAACAGGAAAAATGAGGGTTTATACAAAGTTTTTCAGGAAGTTTTTCCAATTACAGACACAAGAAACAATTTTGTGCTGGAGTTCATTGACTACTTTGTTGAGCCATCGCGTTACTCAATGGATGAGTGCCTGGACAGAGGTGCTACATATTCAGTTCCGTTAAAGGCAAAATTGAAACTTTATTGCACAGATCCTGAACATGAGGATTTTGAAACCGTAATTCAGGATGTGTATTTGGGAAATATCCCATACATGACTCCTAGGGGAACATTCATTATCAATGGTTCTGAGAGAATCGTAGTTTCTCAGCTCCACCGTTCTCCAGGCGTTTTCTTCGGACAGAGCATGCACGCTAACGGCACAAAACTCTACTCTGCCCGTATTATTCCATTCAAGGGTTCCTGGATTGAGTTCGCTACTGACATCAACAATGTCATGTATGCATATATCGACAGGAAGAAGAAATTACCTGTAACCACGCTTCTCAGAGCCATTGGCTTTGACAATGACAAGAGTATTCTTGATATATTCGGTTTGGCTACAGAGGTTAAAGTAACAAGGGAGAATCTGCAGAAATGCATAGGTCAGAAGCTCGCTGCAAAGGTCCTCAAGACATGGAACGAGGACTTCGTTGATGAGGATACAGGAGAGGTTCTCTATATTGAGAGAAATGCCATTCTCTTCGAGAGGGAGACTGTCATTGATGAGAACAATATTGAGGATATCCTCCAGTTCGGTGTAGATACAATTCTCATTAAGAACGAGGATGCATCGGCTGCTGACTTTGCTATAATATATAACACACTTCAGAAAGACCAGACAAACTCCGAGAAGGAGGCTATTGTTTATACATACAGGCAGTTGAGAAACTCAGAACCACCTGATGAGGCAACTGCAAGGGATGTGATTGAAAAGCTATTCTTCTCAGACAAGAGATACGATTTGGGCGAGGTTGGAAGATTCCGTCTAAACAGGAAGTTGAATCTTACAACTCCGGCAGATACAAGGGTTCTTACTAAGCAGGATATCATTGAAATCATAAGATATCTGATTCAGCTCATCAACTCAAAGGCTACAGTTGATGATATTGACCATTTGAGCAACAGAAGAATCAGAACCGTTGGCGAACAGCTTGCAAACCAGTTCAGCGTTGGTCTCGCACGTATGGCAAGAACAATTCGCGAGAAGATGAATGTCAGGGATTCTGACGTTTTCACCCCAATTGAACTTATTAATGCGAAGACACTTTCATCTGTAATCAACGCATTCTTTGCAACCAGCCAGCTTTCACAGTTCATGGATCAGACCAACCCTCTTGCAGAGATGACTCACAAGAGAAGGCTTTCGGCTCTGGGTCCAGGCGGTCTTTCACGAGACAGAGCAGGTTTCGAGGTTCGAGACGTACACTATACACACTATGGTCGTCTTTGTCCTATTGAAACCCCTGAGGGTCCTAACATCGGTCTTATTTCATCACTTTGTGTATATGCGAGAATCAATGATCTTGGATTCATTGAGACCCCATACAGAAAGGTAAAAGAGGGTGTTGTTGACCTTTCAAACAATGGCACAGTATATCTCAGTGCAGAGGATGAGGAGAACATGATTGTAGCACAGGCCAATGCCAAGCTCAATGAGGATGGACTTCTTACCGAAAGCAGAATCAAGTGCCGTTATGAGGCCGACTATCCTGTTGTAGGGCGTGAGGAGGTCAATCTTATGGATGTTGCTCCTAACCAAATTGCATCAATTGCTGCTTCACTCATTCCATTCCTTGAGCACGACGATGCAAACCGTGCACTCATGGGATCCAACATGATGAGACAGGCGGTTCCTATTATTCATCCTGAGGCTCCTATTGTTGCTACAGGTCTTGAAGGCGCCGTTGCAAGGGATTCACGTACACAGGTTACAGCAGCTGGAAAGGGAGAGGTAGTTTATGTTGATGCCAATGAGATTCACATAAAGTACGACAGAACAGAGAACGAGAAGTTTGTAAGCTTTGCTCCTGAGGTAACGGTTTACAAACTGCCTATATACAGAAAGACAAACCAGAGCACATCCATTCTCCTGAAACCTATTGTAAGGAAGGGTGAGAAGGTTGTAGCAGGTCAGGTGCTTACTGAGGGATATGCCACCCAGAATGGTGAGCTTGCTCTCGGAAGAAACCTCAAGGTTGCTTTCATGCCTTGGAAGGGATACAACTTTGAGGATGCTATTGTTCTTTCTGAGAGAATTCTCAGGGAGGATCTCTTCACCTCAATTCATGTAGATGAGTATATTGTTGAGGTCAGGGATACCAAGCGTGGTGCTGAGGAACTTACTTCAGATATTCCAAATGTAAGTGAGGATGCTACAAAGGATCTTGACGACAACGGAATTATAAGAATTGGTGCCAGCGTTGAACCTGGGGATATTCTTATTGGTAAGGTTACTCCTAAGGGAGAAAGTGATCCTTCTCCAGAGGAGAAACTTCTCAGGGCTATTTTCGGTGACAAGGCTGGAGATTGGAAGGATGCTTCACTCAAGGCTTCTCCATCACTTTCAGGTGTCATCATAGGCAAGAGACTTTATCAGAGAGCAGCCAAGGAGAGCGGAAACAAGAAACTGAAAAACAGCAACAAGGCTCTTATTCAGCAGGCAGAGGATGAGTTCAACAGAAAGGCAAGAGCGCTTCGCGACATCTTCCTTGACAAACTCATGACACTGCTTTCAAAGAGGGAGTCTTTGGGTATTTCAGATCTCTATGGAGCTGAACTTGTTCCTGCAGGTACACCATTTACAAGGGAGATGCTTGACGGATTCGATTATGAGAGCGTCAATGCAACAAAGTGGACCTCCGACAAGAGTACCAACAACCTCATCAAACAGCTTGTAAACAACTATATGATTGTTTATAAGGAGTATGAGGCTGAACTTAAGAAGGAGAAATACAACATTACCATTGGTGATGACCTTCCTAATGGAGTAATGCAGCTTGCAAAGGTTTATGTTGCAAAGAAGAGAAAGATCAGAGTCGGTGACAAGATGGCAGGCCGCCACGGTAACAAGGGTATTGTTGCCAAGGTGGTTAGAGATGAAGATATGCCGTTCCTCGATGATGGCTCAATTGTGGATATAGTTCTTAACCCTCTTGGCGTGCCTTCACGTATGAACCTTGGACAGATTTACGAGTCTGTTCTCGGTTGGGCAGGCAAGGAGCTTGGACTCAAGTTCGCAACACCTATATTCGATGGTGCTTCACTTGATGATATCTGCAGCTATACCGACAAGGCAGGCCTTCCAAGATATGGCAAGACATATCTTAGAGACGGTCACACCGGCGATAAGTTCGACCAGCCTGCAACAGTTGGAGTCATCTATATGATCAAACTCGGTCATATGGTCGACGACAAGATGCACGCACGTTCTATAGGACCATACTCACTTATTACACAGCAGCCTCTTGGCGGTAAGGCGCAGTTCGGAGGCCAGAGATTTGGAGAGATGGAGGTTTGGGCCCTCGAGGCGTTCGGAGCTTCAAACGTTCTTCAGGAGATTCTGACAATAAAGTCAGATGACGTTATAGGACGTTCTAGAGCTTACGAGGCAATTGTAAAGGGTGACCCTATGCCTACACCTGGTATTCCTGAGTCACTGAATGTGTTGCTGCATGAGCTCAGAGGTTTGGGCTTGAGCGTAAATCTTGACTAATCATTAAACTGAACATTAGAAATTTAACGATATGTCTTTTACAAAAGAGATTAAAGTAAAGAGTAATTTCAGCAAGATAAGCATTGGACTTGCTTCTCCTGAGGCCATTCTTGAAAGGTCATCGGGAGAGGTCCTCAAGCCTGAAACTGTTAATTACCGTACATATAAGCCAGAGCGTGACGGTCTGTTCTGCGAGCGCATCTTCGGACCATCGAAGGACTACGAGTGTCATTGCGGCAAGTACAAAGGAATCAGATATCGTGGAATCAAGTGCGACAGGTGTGGTGTTGTTGTTACCGAGAAGAAGGTGAGAAGGGAGAGAATGGGTCATATCAAGCTCACTGTTCCTGTAGCGCATATCTGGTATTTCCGTTCAACACCTAATAAAATAGGATATCTTCTTGGCATTCCATCGAAGAAGCTTGATGCCATTATCTATTATGAGAGGTACGTTGTTGTTCAGCTGGGTGCTGCACAGGGAATGGAAATCTATGCAGCCACCGAGAAGAGACATCAAATAGCTGAACTTGACCTTCTTACTGAGGATGAATATCTTGAGGTACTCCACCAACTCCCTAAGGAGAATCAGATGCTTCCTGACGATGACCCTAACAAGTTCATTGCAGGAATGGGTGCCGAGGCAATTTACACATTGCTTTCAAGAATAGATCTTGATGATCTTTCATACGAACTCAGAGCAAAAATTGAGAATGACAAGTCACAGCAGAGAAAGGCTGAGGCTCTCAAGAGGTTGGGCGTAATTGAGGCATTCCGTGAGGCCAAGGATATAAACAGGCCTGAGTGGATGGTTCTCAAGGTTATTCCTGTTATTCCACCTGATTTGAGACCTCTTGTTCCGCTCGATGGCGGCAGATTCGCAACATCAGACCTCAATGACCTCTACAGAAGGGTTATTATTAGGAACAACCGTCTAAAGAGACTCATGGAGATAAAGGCACCTGAGGTTATTCTCAGAAATGAGAAACGTATGCTTCAGGAGGCAGTTGATTCGCTCTTTGACAACTCAAAGAAGTCAACCTCTGCAAAGGCTGATGCAAGCAGACCTCTCAAGTCACTTTCAGACTCTCTCAAGGGAAAACAGGGACGTTTCCGTCAGAATCTCCTCGGTAAGAGAGTTGACTACTCAGCACGTTCCGTTATTGTTGTAGGACCTGAACTCAAGATGCACGAGTGCGGTCTTCCAAAATATATGGCTGCAGAACTTTACAAACCATTCATCATAAGGAAACTTCTTGAAAGAGGTATTGTAAAGACCGTTAAGTCTGCAAAGAAGATCATTGACAGAAAGGATCCTGTAATTTGGGACATTCTGGAGAATGTAATGAAGGGACATCCGGTGCTTTTGAACCGTGCTCCTACACTTCAC
>DCHN01000042.1:8592-8718 GCA_002315995.1 Bacteroidales bacterium UBA1751
ACCAAATGGCTGTTCACTTGCCACTGGGTAATGCTGCAGTGCTTGAGGCACAGCTCCTTATGCTTGGTTCACACAATATTCTGAACCCTGCAAACGGTGCGCCTATTACAGTGCCTTCACAGGATA
>DCHN01000038.1 GCA_002315995.1 Bacteroidales bacterium UBA1751
CTTTGTGGGACACAACACAGTAGAATTAATGGAATGTATTGATTCTCAATGTGATACTAAGGCGAGTAGGAATAAAAAATGGTAGAAAAAATTGGTGGAATGAACCAAAAAAGTTCATTTCACCAATTTTGGTTTTTAAAATAATTCCAGTTGAATGCCTTGTGACTGAGATCTTGCAGGTTTCTTGCAATAAAACAGTTCAATATTGCTGAATTGTTTGTCAGTAATACACATTAGTCCAACTTTACCAAAATCTGGTAGTAGGTTCCTAATGCGCTTGAGGTGTACATCTGCATTTTCCTGGCTGGCACAATGCCTGACATAAATGGAAAATTGGAACATTGTGAAGCCGTCTCTTATGAGAGCATTGCGAAAGTTGATATAACTTTTCTTGTCTTTTTTAGTTTCAGTAGGCAGATCGAAGAATACAAGTATCCACATAACGCGATATTCACTGAAACGATCAATCATATAGTATTATTATCGTTTTGGGTAATCTATTTTCCTGGATTCTCCAGAGAAGCACCTTGCTACAGAAGCAGTTGTATATCCTGCTGCTACCAACAGAGGACTTCTCTTCTCATTAATAACGACATCAAGAGTGGGAATGGTAAGTAGTTCGCGTTTTATCTCTGTGGAAATACCATCTTCTGGAATACCCTGCTTCACTATTATCTTGTATACCAATTCATCAACGAACGGGCGGTAAGGCTCCATTATATCATCAGCCAGGCAATAAGCATTGTATCTGTTGTGATGATGAATGCCAAGTGTGGGAAGTAAGCCACTTCCCACCAAAGATCTGGCAATTACCGCACGAAGAATGGCATATCCATAGTTGAGCAGTTGGTTAGGGAATTTTCCCTCACGCTCTCTTGTGAATGATTCCAGCCCTGGAATGTGTTGAAATAGATTCTTCCAATAATAGGCGGCAGCTCTGGCTTCAATATTCATTTGGTCTCCGCTTGAGACATCTTTTGACCAAATATGCATACAAGGGAATTTCTCCTCTCTGCATATCTCCAGTATGGCAGCCTGATTGGTAACTTTTGCCTGAATCGTCTGTTGCCACATCTGTTTTTTCAGAGGCAATGAGGCTTCAATCTGGTCTTTGAATCGTTCTGATTGTATTGTGTTGCCTTCAAGAGGCAGAAATAGCCCAACCGGCATACTTCGCTCATCACAAGAGACAATAGCACAATTATTGTCAAGTAGTGCTGCAATTAGTGCTGTGGTAATGGTAATCTGTTTGTTGTCTAAAATAATTACGCCAATATCCTCAATGGGGCGTGTGGTCTCCAACTCTTGTTTGATTCCACTTGGTAGGTTACTCTTCTCAACCTGTGGAATTTTGATGACAATTTGTTGGTTGCGCATTGAAAGATATGCGGGGTTGCTGAAGCAGAGAGTCTTCTTTATCATTCCTATCCAATTTTTATAATGTTGCCTAGGCGGTCAAGTTTAATTGGAATACATGTCTCTTTAATCATTTCACCTGTAATTGAGCGTTCTTCTTTATTGAGTTTAGAATATTCAACTTTATCTACAATAGGTAGTGCAACGGGTGCTAATCTAAAGAAGCTCTGTGGACCACTAGAATTTATAAACTTGTATAATCTGTCTGTTCTAATATTGAACTTCCCAGCATTAATTTCCTCCTGTGTTGGAAGATATACCATATCGTTTGGAGACAAGACATATTTTGGATTTATTCCATCTTCATTAGGCGGCACTGGCGATAGTCCTTTTTTAAGCCTCTCTATTGCGGTATTCAGAGAAATGGAATCGAATGAACGTTTAATCTTTATTTCACCATTTTCTTTGTCAAGCACTTCACTTTCATAAATGGCATAGAACAATACCGTTCCCTTTGCAGATTCAACGAATTTCTTGTATTTGTTCCCCTTTTGACCAACGGCAAATTTGTTGGCTTTTTCGTATGCTCTAACCTTGTAGATAGGTTTGTGCGTTGTGCCGTTGTTCAGGTGTGTGATGTTGGCATTCATCTCATCAATTCCATCTGGAGAGAATGCAATGTTGGGGTCGTTTCCTTTTTCCTCCAGATGCTTGAGCATAATCTTTTGAATTCCAGTATCTGTTACAGAGCCTTTTATGCGTTCTTCTGAAAATGATGTATCAATTGGTTTGCGGGTTGCGTAGTACCGCTCGTTTTGAGTATCGTGGGCGAAATAGTATACTTCAATTTTTTTGAAGTTTACATCTTGCCAAGTGTCGCTTTCATCGGCAAAGTATTGCTTTATTTTCTTTTCATCATAACCATTTGATATCAATTCCTTAAGCTTTATTCGCAAGTCTCTGTTCACAATATTATCATGTTTGGAGATGGCTTCTTTCAGACCTACTGCTTTTATCAGACGTAGATTTACATCTCCAAAAACAGTATCCTTATGCATTGATTTCCTAATGGACCATTTTTCTCCCTTGGTTTGTAAGACCATCTCCTTTTTTCCATTGGAATTTATGTGCTGATACTTGTTTGGGCTCTTGTTTATGATTCGAATATTCTGCTTATAACTTACAATGATATTTTGGAGTTGCTCTTTGACATCGTTGGTGAATGTATCCCATGGTTTATTGATTAGCCATTGGTAGTTGTGAGAATTACCTTCAAAATTCTTTGTGCACAACAATCTTTGAAGATCATATCTTGAGGTTGTTGCGGTTGAAAGTGATGAACTGTTGTTTAGGTAGTTTACAATGTTGCGGCTTGCACATGCTATTACCATAGCATCCATTGCGTGATGCCTATGGTCTATGCGCTTCTTGCTGAACCCTTTTTTTAAACTGAATGGGACTGTAGGAATCTCATGGCCGCTACTGTTGATTGAAATGAATTCATTGCTGTTGGTAAGGTTGTTCAACCTTTGGAATCGCTGAAGAATAGTAGAATTCCAAACATCACCTATTCCCCAGTCTTGCTTTAAACGGTCTGTTATACCACCAGAACATACAATAACATTTTTCGAAACTGTTGCATCTTCTCCATCTTCACGAACTATGTTGGAAAGGAGTGATGTAACAAATTTGCTAATGTACCGGCTGTCATTGAGTTGCCTTTGGATGAAGTCCTCAGGAATCTCTTCCATTAAAAGTTTTTTTCTTTTTAGCGAGTGCTGTGTAAACCGATCTTTTACAAGTTGTTCATATTCGGCTGTAGAAAGTATTGTTACAGTTTTTGTTCCAATTTGAATTTTTTCTCCGGGATGTTTTTTGATGAATTCCATTCCGAGCATATTGTCTTTCAACTTGTTTACAGCCGCTTCGCATATAACTTTATTGCTTAGAGAATCATCAAAGTACCTCGATTGTGGAATAATATGTTCAATCTCATACTCTGCTGTAAATAATTTTGACAAAGGAATGGCTTGATTGGTGTATGGAGAACGGTATCCTTGTTCCAACCATATTTTGTATCTGATTATGTCAGATTGAGTAGGCCGTTTGCTTGTCTCGGATTCCTTGAATTTTTTCTGGATATTGGCAATGTCTTCAGGAAGTTTTGAGTATGAGTTTATTACACCATCCTCGTATATCTTTAACAGTTCATGTTGACTTGAAGAGTATGGTCTGACATTTTCAATATGCATATCTGGGTTCATAAACTCAGTCAACAATGTCCTGATTCGCTGATTTGTCTCTTCGTTCTGTGTAATCTGGTCGGTCATCTTCCTGCGTTTGTCTGCAGGGTTTTTCATTTCGCGTCCAAGTTCAACGTGAATTTCATCAATTCTGCCCTCTTGTTTCCAAATGTCACGGACTACACGGAGTGTTTCGGTAATAACCTGTTCTACAATAGGATTTCTGAGAGAGTGTTGCTTGAAATTCTTCAGGAACTGATCAATGTCGGCTGGAGATTGCCATTTTGTTATATCTTTTGCCTCGGAATGCCTGTTGTAAACAATATAGCATGCAAGCCACAATGGTAGTCCCTTGAAAGATGATATGTCGTTGAGCGAGATAGCCTTTTGCCTGACTTTGTTGCATATGGAATCATCCATTTCACCTGTAATCAAATGTTCGATTCGCCTTGCAGTGTCAGGATCTATTGATTTTTCAGACCAATATTCTCCCGTTCTCATCAGAGGCAGTAGTTTATTGATTGCTTTTAATGAGTATGAACCATAATCTTTACTATATGGTTTTGACTTCTTGAATGTATCAACGAAGGAGGTGTTGAGATTGTGCTTTGTGGCAAACGATGACAATGCTTTTTCCAGTTCTCTCTTGTCTTCCACAGAGTACAGAATGTGCCACAATTGCTGTTCAATTTTTTTTGTAAGGAATGAAGGGTCAATTTCTGCTTTCTTCAGAAGTGAGAGCATTGCTCCACGGGTTTCATTGCAAGGATACTCTTTATCTTCTACATAATTCCATCGGTAGAGTTGCTGTTCGTTCTTTTTGAGGTTGAAACCAGTATATGAAAGGATGACTTTTTGAGTAATCGATGACTTGTCGTTCAGCCAATTGAACAGACTGACCATGTCATTTTCATCCTTTATGAAGGAGGATGTCACATCTTGGTCTGTTTCTGCCTCAAAGAATCTCAAGTTTTGAACAAACTGCCATAGTCTGAATTCCTGGAATAACGGATGTGATTTTGCTATGCATTTCACACCGTATTTTCTTGATTTTCCGGTTAATGTGTCAATTCCTATATGTTCTTCGTATGGGCAGGTATCAACCAATGATTTTTTACTTTTAAGAGGCCTTTGGTAGAAAATGATATCATTGACAAACAGGTAGGAGAAATCTTTGTTCTCTATGTTTTTTCTGTAGGAATCGTTGCTCGAATACAATTCCTCGATGCATTTATGATATATCCCTTTATCTTGTAGGACAGGATTCAGTTCTATTTGCTTAGCAAGAATCTGTAGGAGTTCGTCCTTATAGTATTTGCGCTCTATTACTCTAACAAGTTTCCCTTTGATTTTTTGGTTGGGATTGGCAAGTAGTGCATCGTAGATATATGCGCCAACAGTTTTCCCACAATTATCAATATCAGCCTCCGCTTTCTTTTTTTGCAAGGTCCAATCATCTGGTTGTGGGGCTCGGAAACTGCGGCGTATTTCTCCCTCTTTGTCAACTAGAGGCATTCCGTCAGAAGAAAGTTTGGTGGTCACGATAAACTCCTTTGTTTTGCCCTCCCAATCTAAAAACACTTTGCTGGTGCGGCGATAAACCATTCCATTCTCAAGGAAAACATTGTACCAGACATCTTCACCCTTTTTATCTTCGGTAGCCTCAACCTTAACAACCTTGAGTGCAAGATATTCAACTTTTTCATTTTGTTTTTCTTCCTCTTCCTCTCCTCTCAACTGATAATAACCGCGTTTCTGGTTGAAGTTCAGAAGTAACCATGCAAGTTCGCATTTGGTTAACAATTGTGACAGCCCTTTTTTTCTCAAATAATATATGGTCCAATCATAAGGGATCTTTTTCCCATTTTCAAGCAAGGTTGGATGTGCTTTTTTGAAATCTTCAAGCATTTCGTTGTATGAATCCCCAAATAAGAATTCATAGTTTCCCTCTTGATTCTTATTCCAAGCTAGTTTTACCTCTATGTCATTTAAAAATTTTCCATATCGAGAAAGGCTATTGGAATAGTGAGGAGGAAGGAACCCCAACACATCAAGTACACGATGTAGCCTTTCTCTTCGGAGCAAGTGCCTTTCTCTAAGTCTGCGCGTACCTCTGAATGCTGTTCTTTCTTTAGTAGCGGACACTGTGTTACCTTTGGCAAAATCTCCGAGTTGTGCCGTATCCATTGGAATTATTCTGCTTCCAGCGTGCGATATGCCAGTAAGCATTTCATTTCCGTTATCATTCGTGGTAGCATTGATGACTGCCCAACCGATGCTATTGGTTCCTAAATCTAATCCCAGAATCTTTTTCATAAGTTCGTAACAGTTATTTCTTCAAATATACAAAAAAAGATGATTAACCTGTTGTACATTATAGTGAATGTGTGTATCTTTGTATCACTTGAAAGCAAATCACAATAAGGATTATTCCGTTGTGAATACACTAGGTTGCCATCGTCCTTCAACGGTGGCTTTTTTTATACAATAATGTAATTGCAAGTTCAGATTCCTACCTGAAGTAGTGGCTCAGTTTGCGGGCCAGTTCAAGTGAGATGACACCTTGGTGCAGCAGGTTCTCCAGAGTGAGGGCCGCTGCACCATATTTTTTCTTTATGACGATGAAGCTGCGGGCCAGATAGGCGCCAATGTAGGGGTGGGAGGCCATCTGTTTTGGTTCCATCTCGCAGAGCGGCTGCCTGAAATCGGAGATGCTAAGGGAGGATTCCGCGCCCTGCATAGAGTCCGGTGCTGTTGATGCTGCAGGATATGTTACTGAATTATTTTCGTGTGCATGAGGTAGTGATACCGTTATTCTTGAGCGCAACTGGGCAAATCTGCTTGAGTCTATTCCCGGAATCTCCAGCAACTGCTCCGGGCAGTAGAAGTAGCCCAGCCTCTGCCTGTAGGCCATTATCTGATTTGCATAGTAGCCGCCTATTCCGCGCAGGGAGGTGAGGTCGGCACTGTCGGCAAAGTTGAGGTCAATGGTGTCGCTCCGTCCTGCGTAAGGCTTGAATCTGCTGTTGGAATCGGTTGATGCTGCTAATGTGGAGGCGGTATTGTTGGTGCGCCTACCTGGGCGATAGGCAGAATCACTATCGGCCGGGTGGGCGATAACAATGAACTCCTTCAGCTGCTCATATTTTTCGGGGGAGACGGAGTAGATGCGCTTAAAGTCCTCCTTTTTGCGAAATACTCCTCCTTTGCTGCGCCAGTTGATAATTGTCTGAGCCTGGCGTGGGGTAAAGCCAAGCAACTGGAGGCTTTCTATGGTTACGGTGTTGGGGTTGAAGGGGAATGGTTCGAATGGTGTTGTTTTCGCCAATTCATTGCGGTTGCTCCAGTCATGGTTTTCTCTGACATTGCCAGGAGTACGCCTGGTGGATTTTTGACTTTTATGTGAGATGGCTTTCTCTTTTGAGACAGGCTCTTGCGTGGAGTACTTTGAACATATAAATGTGACCGTCTGGAATATCAGAAGCGCAGCCACCAGGATGAGTGCGGCAATACTCGCTCCGTATCCTCCCCTGCGACTGATGCTGTTTCTATTGCTCTGCTCTCCGCGTTCTGATTCCTGGGAGTTACTCCTCTTCCTGCTGCTCATCTTCTTCTCCCCACTTGTAATCCTTTCCCGCAATGATGACAACTATTTCACCTTTGGGTTGGTTTGATTTGTACCAGTTGAAAAGTTCCTGTGCGCTACCGCGGCGGCACTCCTCAAACTTCTTGGTTATTTCACGGCAAACGGCAACCTGCCTCTCGGACCCCATGAGATCACATATCTGCTGCAGTGTCTTCACAAGGCGGAAAGGAGATTCATACACTATTGATGTGTGCTCCCTTGCGGCAATTTCAAGCATTTTTGTCTGGCGCCCCTTCTTTACTGGAAGGAAGCCGTCGAAGGTAAATGTTGTAGTAGGGTAGCCGCTGTTTACAAGAGCCGGAACAAATGCCGTTGCGCCAGGCAGCGATTCCACCTCCACGCCTGCTGCAATACAGGTGCGCACCAAATAGAAGCCGGGGTCTGATATACCCGGTGATCCAGCATCTGAAATCAGCGCCACATTCATTCCTCCCAAAATCTTTGCGCAAACGGTATCGGAAGTCTTGTGCTCGTTGAATTTGTGGTGGCTCTCCATGTGGGTTGCAATGTCGTAATGCTTGAGAAGCACGCTGCTTGTGCGGGTGTCTTCGGCGAGTATGAGATCCACCTCCTTGAGAACGCGGAGTGCTCTGAGGGTTATGTCTTCAAGATTGCCTATTGGAGTAGGCACCAGGTAGAGTTTTGCCATTGTGTCCTTATCTGAGATTCATGTTTATTTTGTTTGGTCTGTAGGGGCGCTTTCAGATGGTTTATCCTCCTGCGGTTTGTCAACTGGCTTATCCTCCAATGGCTTTTCAACCTTAGTAGAATCCAGTTGCCTCTGTTCGCTCTGGGAGAGCTCTTCCATTCCATTTGTCTTCTCTTGCTCTGCCTGCACAACCTTCGCAAGATTTCTTGTGCTTCCCTGATTTATGGTCTTTTCCACACCATTGAGGAATATTGAACGTATCTGTTTGTTCAAGTTTACTCTTGCTGAGTCCAGCACTTCAGTGTAAACCGGAACATTCTCGCTCTTGTAACGGCATTTGCCAATTCCGAACTTCATATCCTCCACTGTTCCCTTGATGTTCAAACCTATTCTGAAAGGAATAGGAGATTTCAGAACCGAAATATGGTAGTTGAATGACATATTCATATTCTGTGTTCCGCTTATTGCAGCCTTGTAGCGGTCCATCTGGAGAACAAACGGAAATATTTCAATCTTGTTGTCGGCAGCAACGCATTGTACTGAGATATTCTCAATGAGGTTCTTCTCCCTGTTCTTGAACTTGAGTTTCTTTGCTATTTCAGCAAAGGTTTCACCATCCAGAAGAACTACATTTTCACCCTCAATTGTTGCCAGGCCGTTCAGCGTCTCCATCTTCAGGTTGAGGAGAGAATCAACTTTGGTCATTGCCGATATGGTGCAGGTTATCTTGCCCTGGAATGAACGCATCATAGGAAGGAGCGAATCAATCTGCGGAATGAACTCTATGAAGTCTGCCACCTCAAACTTGTTCATCCTTATGTCAAAGCCAACAGAGACATCATCTATCTTCTTCGCCGCGTAGAATGCATTGAGGTCAACCTCTCCGGATTTGGTGTGTATCTTGAATCTGTTGAGCTGGAATATTCCATTTTTGGCTATAAGTTTGCCGTTTACCGATTTCAGCCTGCTCTGGTTGAATGTCATCTTGCGGAGGTCCAGATTGATGTCGGCCTCGAGGAATTCCGGTATCACAGGTGACTTTATTACAGCGGTATCTGCCGAAACGGCTTTCTGCATCTCCTTTTCAATGGCCTCATCGCTTTTGTTTTCCTGGAGTTTTACATCAGATGCGCTGGCCATAGCCTGCATCATTTGGTCAACATCCAGCGAGTCTGCCGTGATGCTTCCGGTAAAATGCAGCTTTTGGTGCTCTGTAACCGCTTTTGCGAATCCCTGCAACCTGCCCGATAGTGTTATGCTCGAGTTACCTATTTCCAATTTTGTATCTTGGAAATGCATTCCGTCATTGCTGAGAGTGAGGTCAAAATTGGAGAACCTTGTACGCAGTGGGAAGGTTGGGGTAATGACCCTTCCGCTTGCAGATTGTATCTTACCGGTGATGTCCCAATATTTCAAGACAGCACCTGCAAAGCGCTTTGTATCGAATGATCGTTTGGAGGTTGAATCCTGAGCATTGTTGTTGCTTGCTGGATTTTGCAATCTCCTTGCGCGGCCTGTAGAGTCACGCATCTTTCTTTGAGGAGCATGTGTAATGGCCTTGACTGCAAAATTGGAGTTGCGTGCAAAGAATCTGGAGCCTTTCTGTACTACGCTTATACCTCTGAATCCAGTGTTGAACGCAATAACAGGAGTTCTGCCGTCTGTCCAAGGGGTGATGCTGAATGAACCTTCAGTTCCGCGCAATCTGATTCTGGTTGAGTCCGCATCCTTGATTTGAATTCCGTCGGCGTGAAGATGACCGTCAACTTTCAACGATGTTGGAATCAAACCTCTTCTAGGAACTCCAACCTTTTTAGGTGGTTCCTGGTTGGCCGAGAAGGAGACCTTTGATCCGCTTACCAGCATGCTGTCCTTGTAGTTCAAGTATAGTGTGTCAAGGCTTACACTCAAATTGAATATTCTGCTCCCTTTGGTCAGGAGAGAATCCTTGCTGTTTTTCAGTACGCCTGCCGTGAATTTCGTGTTGCCGCAGTTGAAGGCCAGACCCTGGTCAGGCATATTGAATACAAGCGCATCCGACAGCAGTTCTCCGCTTATCTCATTCTTGTTGAGGGAGAAGAGGTTGAGTTCACTCATTCTTCCTTTCAGGGCAAAGCTGCCATTGATTGAACCGCTTGCAACCACCTTCTCTTTCATTGGAATTATGGCAATGAGCGTGTCGAGGTTAATGTTGCTTTTTGCACTTATATCAAAATGAGGGTCGGCGGTGTACTCATCAATCTTTCCCTTCAGGTCGAGCGATATTCCTCGACCTTCAACTGAGAACTTTGAAATGCTGAGGGTGTTGCTTGTAGTATCGTTCTGGTCAAAGTGGAGATTCATTGCCGCTTCAATTCTCTTGAGACCCCCTTCGTGGCCCGATTCCTGCCCCTTAACTGTAAGGGTACTTGCTGGAATAGCAAAGGAGAGGTCAACAACAGGCATCTCTCCCGTTGCAAATGCATATTTTCCTTTTATGCGTGTTCTCAAGGTTATTGCTGCATCAGTCTCAATTTTATTTGATTTCAGGAATTTTTCCGGAATATATTCAAGCAGGTTCTTGATGCTGTAATTATCTATATATCCTTTTACGTCAGGTATTTCAATACCGGAGTCTGTAATAAGCATATTGCCGTCAAGGGTAACAGGGAGGGTGGCTGCATATACCGTAAGATTCTCAAGATCCACTTCCAATTTATTGTTGTCGCGATCCTTGAGCTCAATTCCACCAGTCAGGTCAAATGGTATGCCGCTGGCAAGTGTCACTCCGTGAAACTTCATATCGGTACGCATACGTATGTCAACCTGAGCCTTGTTGCTGTTATGCTTTTTGCTTATGTCAAGGGAGTCAATTGAGAGTTTTATTGAGTTATCCTTAGTGGAGTCAAGAATGACTTTGTGGAAATGATTGCCTTGAAGAACCATTCTTGAGATTCTTGACCTTGTAATGTAGTTGTCATCAAGCGATGTTGAAATTACGCCGCGCAGAAAAAGTTCCCTGAGAGAGACATCTACCTCAATTGAATCTACAGCACTGCAGAGTGATATCTGTGCACCGTTTTTAATGGATATTTTATTGATATTGACATCAAGCTGGGTATCTTCCGATGTTGAATCCGTCTGAGTCTTGAGAATATCCCAGTTGTTTATGCCAAACTGGGATATGTATGCGTATATCATTGGAGAGTCAAGTTCAATGCCTTTAATCTTCACACGATTGAACAGCAGGTCAACCAGCGAAACCGATATATCCAGCCTGCCCACTCTTGCAAGGGAGTCTGCCCTTGGCGGCACAAGCGCCCTGCTGGTACTGTTGAGCGAATCAAATGCAAGAGAGCGGATGCTGCAGTTCATTATGGAAATGGATGCAAATGGGAAATTCCTCAGCAGGTGAATTTCAATTGTATCCGCTTTCACTTCAGCATTAATATACTCCTTGCTGTAGCGTTCAACAAGATTTTTGACATTCTGAGGCCTTATTGCAAGGTTCAGAAGCATCAGCGAGATAATAATCAGGCCAACAATACATAGAAGAGTGATGCCTGAATATTTTAGAACTTTAACACCTTTGGTCATAACGGAAATGTTTATTCTCTGTTCTTATTCACAAAAATAGTGTTTTTTACCTGTTTTTATGGAGTTTGCGAATCCATTTTTTGTAAGTTTGCATCAGTAATATAATTAACATTGTTAACATGATGATTCAACTGAATTTGAAAAAGGCAATTGCCTTTATGGCACTCATTCTGGTTGCTGCCCCACTATCGCTTTTTGCACAGAATACATACAAGGCTCAGGTTGTTGCCCACAGAGGTTATTGGAACACGGAAGGCAGTTTTCAGAATACAATTACTGCCCTCAAAAAATCTGCCGAAATCAATGCTTACGGCTGTGAACTTGATGTTAATATGACAACCGATGGCGTACTTGTCGTATGCCATGGCCCTAAGGTTGGTGATGTTGCCGATGTTCAGGATACAACATTCGCAAGAATGCAGCAGGTAAGATTCAAGAATGGCGATGGCGTTCCAACCCTTGACGAATTTGTAAAATGCGCAAAGGAACTTGGACACAGGCTCATTCTTGAGGTGAAGACGCATCCTGCAGAGAAGAGGGTTGAGGTTGTTACAAAGGTTGTTGAACTCATTAAGAGATATGAAATGGAGAATCTCACTGAATTCATTGCCTTCAATTATGAAATATGCAAGGAACTGCACAAACAGATGCCCGGCAGTATGGTACAATACCTTCTAGGAGACAAGACTCCGGCGGAGATATACGCAGATGGCATAATGGGAATAGATTATGAGTACTCCACGCTCTCTTCCCATATCAACTGGATACAGGAGGCTCACGATTTGGGAATGGTGGTTAACGTATGGACTGTAGATCCTGCAGACCGCATAGAGATTATGGTGAAGAATGGTGTGGATTTCATCACCACCAACCAACCTGTTCTGGCTCAGCAAATCATAGGTGCTCTCAACTCCAAAAAATAGATTCTTACTCTGCAAAGAGCTTCACTATGTTGAGAATAACCTGTGTTGCTTTTTCAATGTTAGGAACGGGAGCAAACTCAAACTTGCCGTGGAAGTTCAGCCCTCCGGCAAAAATATTAGGGCAAGGCAACCCCATGAATGAGAGGTTGGCACCGTCGGTACCACCTCTTATTGGCTGAATCTTAGGCTTGATTCCTGCCATTTCCATTGCCGCAATTGCCTTCTCAATAATAAAGTAGTGAGGCTCCACCTGCTTGCGCATATTGTAGTACTGGTGGCGGATCTCTACGGTTGCTGTTCCTTCACCATATTTTGTGTTTATAAAGTCAACGCACTGCTTCATTACCTCTTTCTTGTGCTCGTAGAGTTCTATACTGTGATCCCTTATGATGTATGAGAACTCCGCCTGTTCAACAGTGCCATTGAACCCTATTATGTGGAAGAAGCCATCGTACCCCTGTGTGTATTCCGGCTTCTGCCCTGAAGGAAGAAGCGAATTCAATTCCATACCAATGCGAATGGCGTTTTTCATCTTTCCCTTTGCATAGCCCGGGTGCACGTTGCACCCTTGAATCTTTACTGTGGCGGCAGCTGCGTTGAAGTTCTCGAATTCAAGTTCTCCAACCTCTCCACCATCCATTGTGTATGCGTACTCGGCACCGAACTTCTTGACGTCGAATTTTGCAACTCCGCGGCCTATCTCCTCGTCTGGAGTGAAGGCTATTTTTATTTCACCATGCTTGAACTCCGGATGGTTCATAATCCACTCCGCAGCAGCCATGATTTCGGCTACTCCTGCCTTGTCATCTGCGCCAAGAAGAGTTGTTCCATCTGTTGTAATAATGGTCTCTCCTTTGTGGTCAAGAAGTTCGGGGAACTCGCTAGGTTTCAGGAAAAGACCTGGAACGCCCTTCAGTGCTATATCCTCACCATTGTAATTTTCAATGAATTGTGGCTTCACCTCCTTGCCGCTTGCATCAGGAGCTGTGTCAACGTGTGCAATGAAGCCCACTGCCGGAACTTTTTTATTGATGTTTGCCGGAATGGTTGCCATTACATACCCCCACTGGTCCAGGTCGGCCTCTATTCCAAGCGCCTTGAGTTCGCCGCACAGCATTTTGAGCAGGTCAAACTGCTTTGAAGTACTTGGTTGCGACTCTGATTCCTCGTTTGACTGCGTGTCAACACTTATATATCGTATGAATTTGTCAATTACTGTTTCCATTTTATACTGCTATAGATGATTGATTACTTATTTCTTTGCTCTCATTGAAGCCATTGCAGTGTAGATGATGAGGGCTGCAAATGGAAGAATTGCAATTGCCTCGCCGTATGCGGCATTCCACTCTGCCATGAAGAGGTCAACCTGAGCAAATTTCAAAATGGCACTGACCACACCCATAAGCGCTCCGCCGGCAATGAATCCGGAAGCAATGAGAGTGCCTTTTTCAACGCGTGCGCTGTTTGTCTTCTCATCCTTGCTTCTTGAACCCACAAACCACGATATTGCACCACCTATCACCAGTGGAAGATTGAGGTCAATAGGAATGAACATTCCGAGCGCAAAGGCAAGTGCGGGTACTTTGAAGAGGGTGAGTACAATGGCTATTGCAGCTCCTATGCCGTAGAGAAGCCAAGGGGCTCCTCCACCATTCATCATAGGTTCAATTACTGCGGCCATTGCATTTGCCTGAGGTGCCACCAGCGCATTGTCACCGGTAAAACCGTATGTCTTGTTGAGCAGAAGCATCACTCCGCATACGGTTGCGGCAGCCACAACTGTTCCAACGAATTTCCATTTCTGCTGAACTTTAGGCGTTGAGCCTATCCAGTAACCTATCTTCAGGTCGGTGATGAAGCTGCCGGCAACAGAGAGGGCTGTACATACAACACCACCTATTATGAGGGCGGCTGCCATTCCTGAATTTCCTTTCAGACCAACTGCTACAAGAATCAGAGAGGCTATTATAAGTGTCATAAGGGTCATTCCGCTTACGGGGTTGCTTCCAACAATGGCAATTGCATTTGCGGCAACGGTGGTGAAGAGGAATGAGATAATTGCAACTATGAGGAGCCCTACAAGGGCCTGCCAAACATTTTCAACAACGCCTCCGAATGCAAAGAATGCAAAGATGCAGAGGAGTGCTATGATTATTCCAAAGACGATGCTCTTCATAGGAATGTCCTCATCGGTGCGCTCAACCGCTTCATTGCTCTTGCCGCTCTTCTTTGAGAATTCACCAACTGCAAGGGATACTGCCGATTTTATGACTCCGAACGACCTTATGATTCCTATTATGCCTGCGGTGGCTATGCCTCCAATTCCTATATGCCTTGCGTATGTCTTGAATATCATCTCTGGAGACATCTCTCCAATTGTCTGGGTAATGGTGCCTGTGTTCATAAGGTCAATGATGTCACCGCCCCATATTATGTTCATGAGAGGAATTATGACCAGCCATACCAGGAACGAGCCGCAGCATATTATGAAAGCATATTTAAGACCTATTATGTATCCCAGCCCCAGAACTGCTGCTCCGGTATTCACCTTGAGGAGGAGTTTTGCCTTGGTGGCAACTGTTGCGCCCCACGATGTCACCGTTGTGGTGAGGGTTTCGCTCCATGCTCCGAATGTTGATATTATGAAATCGTACAGACCTCCTATTATACCGCTGATGACAAGTGTTCTTGCACTGGCACCTCCATTCTCTCCGCTTATGAGCACCTGTGTGGTTGCTGTTGCTTCTGGGAAAGGGTATTTGCCGTGCATCTCCTTTACAAAGTATTTTCTGAACGGAATCAGGAAGAGGATGCCCAGCACTCCTCCCAACAGGGACGATAGGAACATCTGCATGAAACTGACCTCAAGCCCCAATATATATATGGCTGGCAGGGTGAATATGGCACCTGCAACTACAGCGCCTGATGCGCCTCCAATAGATTGGATAATCACATTCTGGCCGAGGCCTCCACTCTTTTTGAGCGCACTGGTGAGACCTACGGCTATTATTGCTATTGGTATTGCAGCTTCAAATACCTGACCTATTTTGAGGCCCAGGTAGGCTGCCGCTGCCGAGAAGATGATTACCATAAGAATTCCCATAGCAACTGAATATACAGTTACCTCCGTAGGTTTTTTGCCGGGTTCAAGAATAGGGGTGTACTTTTCTCCCGGTTTCAGCTCTCTGCCTGCGTTCTCCGGCAGGCCCTGCTTGATTTCGCTTTCCATATATGATTTGGTTTTGTATTTGTCTATTAATCACCCAAAGATACTCTCTGCGCAATAAAAATGCAAACAGGCTGTGGCAGAGTACTTTTGGGACGATTATAAATATAGTCGAAATATTTTTCACAAAATAATTTGGTATTGATAAAAATGTTCTTACCTTTGCAACCCCGTTCGAGAGAATGGGAGAGTTCATTGACATATTGCAAGAGAAGAACAACAGAGGTAAAGAAAAATAGATAGTCTGATATCACTTTATAAAAAGAATATGGGACTACGATTTCACGACATCCTGTGAGGGATGTCAAAGAGATTCATTAGAGAAACGAAGAAGGGCGTACGGGGGATGCCTTGGCTTCTGTCGGCGAAGAAGGACGTGGTAAGCTGCGAAAATCCGCGGGGATCTGCAAACGAGAATTGATCCGCGGGACTCCGAATGGGGGAACCCGGCATGTTGAAGACATGTCACTTATAATAGGGCCAACGCAGGGAACTGAAACATCTTATTACCTGCAGGAAGAGAAAGAAACATCGATTTCCAAAGTAGTGGCGAGCGAAATGGAAAGAGCCTAAACCGGTACCGTTACGGCGGCACCGGGGTTGTAGGACCGCGACACGAGAGCAGCCAGTCAACGAGAACCATCTGGAAAGGTGGGCCATAGAGGGTGACAGCCCCTTATCGGCAAGTTGGTTGTTTTCCAGCGGTATCCTGAGTAGGGCGGGACACGAGGAATCCTGTCTGAATCTGCGGGGACCATCCCGCAAGGCTAAATACGAACAGAAGACCGATAGCGTACCAGTACTGTGAAGGAAAGGTGAAAAGCACCGCGGGCAGCGGAGTGAAAAAGAACCTGAAACCGTACGCCTACAAGCGGTCGGAGCCGAGCAATCGGTGACGGCGTGCCTTTTGGATAATGAGCCTACGAGTTGCTTCTCACCGGCGAGGTTAAGCGCTTAAGGCGCGGAGCCGAAGCGAGAGCGAGTCTTAATAGGGCGGCATAGTCGGTGGGAGCAGACGCGAAACCTTGTGATCTACCCTTGGCCAGGTTGAAGTCGCCGTAACAGGCGATGGAGGACCGCACCAGTTTCCGTTGAAAAGGATTTGGATGAGCTGAGGGTAGGAGTGAAAGGCCAATCAAA
>DCHN01000085.1:0-473 GCA_002315995.1 Bacteroidales bacterium UBA1751
TCTCCGTGCCGGAGCGCTCTTCTGCGGGCATGTTCATTCCTGACGCATCTGCATACGAACTCATACTCTGCCGGATCCTTTGTGGTCTGCGAGAAAATCACCAGATCTCTGTTCCAGTCTATCTTGCCGAAGTTTCTGATTCTCTGCCCGAGCAGCGTTTCATCTCCAAGCCCATCCAAACTCCCCGTACCGCCGCATCCAGCACCAGTTTCACCATGCACTACATCAAGAATAACGGCGTCACCGCCAACCTGACCAACAAGACCATTTACCTCTGCATGCCCCTCCTTGCCAAAAATAAGCACCTGCGCTCCACCTTTATGATATATATTGCGGATTTTCTCCTGAAGTTTAAGCACCACAGGACAGGTGCAGTCAATAAGCTCAATATTGTTGGCACGCGCCAGATCGTATGTTGCAGGCGGCTCTCCATGAGCCCTGATGAGAACAGTGGCGTTACGCATCAATCGCAT
>DCHN01000085.1:551-2538 GCA_002315995.1 Bacteroidales bacterium UBA1751
TTATGAACAATGGCACCCAAAGAGTATAGTGTACCGCACTGCTGAAGATTCTTCTCAGCACACTCAACCGCACGTATCACACCCGGGCAGAAGCCCGACTCTTTGTCGAGTTCCACTCTGACCTCATATTTATCCGGCCTCTCCTGCCCCATTTTCGAATTCACATCCATTCTCCCAATTACTCCCTCTCTATTGTAAACTGCTGTATCTTATTACCATCTTCGTTGGTCCTCAAGAAAAGAGTTACTCTGAATGACTGTCCACCAGCCTGAAGAGTGCCTATTGCATACTTCATAGGAGCCCTTCCGCTCTTGTGCACAACGTTGAAAGATTTTACCTTGTAGGTGGTGAAGAAATCCTTGACAATTTGAGTAGCCTGCCTCTTACTGCAATCACTCACCTTTCCAAGAATATTTATCTCCAGATTATTTGCAAACCAAGTAGAGAGGCTCTCGGCATCTCCAAGGGAGATATACTTTCCTATTGGAACAAAGGCATCCCTCTCCTTCTGCGGACTCTGAGCCTCAAGCGTCAGTGGCAGAAGAAGCATCATCAGGGGAAATGCCACAATGCGCAGCATGTCCAACACCCCTCTTCCCTCACAAGTTACACCACTAAGTTTCATAACTGATGCCTTCATAGCCAAAAAACTATACATTCGGTGTTGCAAACATCATAACATCATCCTTCGATATCTCAGGTGAGCCGAGAATAAGAAGCCTTTCGGTCACGTTCCTAAGCTCCCTTATATTTCCTGTCCAAGGATGTGAAGAGAGTTCATCCAAAGCCTCCTGGGAAATTTTTCTGGAAGGCACTCCGTTTGAAGAGCATATCTGGTCAATGAAATACTTCACCAGAAGTGGTATGTCATCTCTTCTTTCAGCCAAAGCAGGAACATTTATTATTATGACACTCAACCTGTGATAGAGGTCCTCCCTGAATGTTCCCTTCTTTATCTCGTCCTGCAAATTTTTGTTGGTTGCAGCAACAACCCTCACATCTACGGTAATATCCTTGTCTGAACCCACCCTGCTCAACTTGTTCTCCTGAAGCACACGCAGAACCTTTGCCTGTGCCGCAAGTGACATATCACCTATTTCATCAAGGAAAAGAGTACCTCCCTCAGCCTGCTCGAACTTACCCTTATGCTGCTTTATTGCAGATGTAAATGCACCCTTTTCATGCCCGAACAACTCGCTCTCTATAAGTTCACCTGGAATTGCCGCACAGTTCACCTCAACGAAAGGCATTGCACTTCTGTTGCTCTTCTCGTGAAGCCATCTGGCAACCAGCTCCTTACCTGTGCCGTTCGGCCCGGTTACAAGCACCCTGGCATCTGTAACTGCAACCCTCTCTATCATTGTCTTGATCCTCTTTATGGCTGCAGACTCTCCTATTATCTCCTGAACTCCGGCAACCCTCTTCTTGAGAATTCTGTTCTCCCTTACAAGATGCGACTTGTCAGCCACATTCTTCAGGGTCACCATGATTCTATTAAGGTCCAGAGGTTTTGAAATGAAGTCATACGCTCCCTTTCTCATACACTCCACAGCCGTTTCAATATCGCCATGACCTGAAATCATAACCACAGCGGCATCAGTACCCTCGCGCATCAGGGTTTCAAGAACCTCAACACCATCGATCCCCTCCATCTTGATGTCACAGAAAATCAAATCGAACTGTGAAGTTGCAGCAGCATCAAGACCCTCCTTACCGTTTGCAGCAGTGGCAACCTCGTGCCCCTCAAGTTCAACTATCTCCTTAAGTATGTTTCTGATGCTCTTCTCGTCATCAATAATCAAAATTTTCATATCTGAAACCCTATTCCAAATTTCATTCCCAAAATCTCTTCCACCCACTTATATTCCTGCTCAAGTGTCATATGCGAGTTGTCAAGTACTATTGCATCTTCCGCCTTGCAGAGAGGATTCACCTTTCTGGTTGAATCAATCTTGTCACGCTCCTTGAGATTGGCAAGCACCTCCTC
>DCHN01000085.1:2639-37255 GCA_002315995.1 Bacteroidales bacterium UBA1751
GCATCAGGAAATACTGCCGTTCCTATGTCACGGCCATCCATAACCACTCCTCTGTTGCGGGCAATTTCGTGAAGAATCTGGTCAACATGATGTCTCACAAATGCAAGCGCAGATATGTAACTCACCTTGTTGGAGATGGTCATTGTCCTTATCTTTGACTCAATGTTCGCCCCATTGAGGTATGTCTCGCTCTTTCCCGAAGCATTGGCTTTGAAAGTTATGCTGACCTGAGGAAGTACCGTTGCAAGCCAGTTGACCCTTATTTGGTTGCTCTCATCAATGAATCCATTGGTATATGCAAAGTATGTAACCGCCCTGTACATTGCTCCGGTATCAATATAAATGTACCCAAGCCTCGAAGCCAGCCCCTTTGCAAAAGTGCTCTTACCAGTTGATGAACATCCGTCAATTGCTACTATTATTCTCTTGTTCTCCATATTCCTCAGCATTGTAAATTGGTAAAGTAAATGTGAAGCATGCGCCTCCCAGTTCAGACTTGGAGTATGATATTGTTCCCCCTGCCTGCTCTATTATGTTTCTGCTTATTGCAAGACCCAGACCGGTACCGCTTGTCTTGGTAGTGAATTTAGGATGGAAAAGCCTCTCCACATTCTCTTCAAGCACGCCAGGACCGTTATCCTCGACGCTTACCTTATAGAAGCCATTATCCTTGTCAAGCGCTATTCGTATGAAGCCCATTGCATTCTGCGATTTCACGCCATTCTCTATTGCCTGCGAAGCATTTGAAAGAAGATTCATGAGCACCTTCACTATATTTCCTTTCCTTGCAAAGACAAGCGCCTCATCCTGTACAAGACGCGAAGTGAATAGCACCTTGAGATCATCACCCGTATCGAATAGTGTCCTCTGGTTTGAAATAAGCGTATGAAGATCCAGAACTTCAGGAGTCTCGGAATAGGACTTGGTGAATGATGAGAACTCTGTTGCAATATTGGAAAGATTGTCTATTTGCTCCAGAATTGAATCAGCACTGGCCTCAAACTTCTCCTCCCATGAATCAACCCCCTTCTTCTTAAGCATAAGCAGATATTGGATATTCAACCTTATTGGGGTGAGAGGATTCTTTATTTCATGAGCAATCTGGCTCGCCATTTCATTCCACGCCTTTTCCCTCTCAGCCGCTGCAAGACGTCTGGTTGAAGCCTCTATATAGTCAACCATCTGATTGTATGAGGCGACCAAAGCGCCCAGTTCATCTGTACCATCGTAGTTTATATGCTCCGAATGTCCCTGCACATCTGTTCTTCTCATTCTGCTTCCAATCATGGCAATAGGCTCCAGCAGCGAATTCGAGAGGAAACGTCCGTTTATGAAAGCGAACAGCATAAGCAGAATATAGAGGTTTATAATGGTTGCAATAATTGCCGACATATCATTCCTGAAGGATATTGTCTTGGCAAAGTAAGGAATATTGACAATTGCCACCAGGCTTCCGTTCACATTGAACAGAGGGGCATACATTGAATAGTACGAGAGTGAAGCTATCTTCTCCTTCTGAATGACCACCCTCTCGTTGCCGAGAACTATTCTGCGGTATGCCTTGTTGTCCATCCTGGACGATAGAATATATCTGTTGAATAGCTCCGGCTGAGTTGAGTGAATGAGGCTGCCGTGAGGGTCGAAAAGATTAATGTCAGCCTGCATACTCTGCGCAAGCCTTGCCAAATCCTGTGTAAGATCCTGCGAATTTACATTGGTATAGGCATCAACATATCTGCTGAAATCGGAGAGGGTGGACTGCACGGTAAGAAGCTTCTCCTCCATTTGCGACCTGTTTGCCGTGTCAAAGTATTTCCACGAGAACCAAATGCTTCCAAGAGCCATGAAGAGCATTGAGACTGCAAGCGAAGCAGTAACCAAATTGGTGATTCTCTTCTTTACGGAACGCCTCGGAATGCTCTTTTTAACCCTTCTCCTGTTGAATTTCCTCATATAGTGGATTCCAAAGAGAAGAGCTGCATTGAAAAGCAGAAGATATGAGAACGATATCACATATTGGAGCACGCTTCTCCTCATTCTGCTTATGATTATTGTAACATCATCGGAGAACTTGTTCACAAACTGCCTGTATCCATCTTTGATGAATGTTGAATACCCTGCAGGGAACTGATCCGCGTCAACATAAACCTTGTAGTTGTAGTCTCCGCTATATACCGTAAGCCTGCCGTCTATGTACTTTGCGTATGAGTAGTCAACAGGCATGTTAACCTTATCTATTGTCTTATAGTCAAAGAGCAACGATGAGTATTCATCACTCTCCTTCGTAACCCTTGAGTTGAGCTCTATAAAGAGGCTCACCTTTTCACTTTCCCTCTGGTAAGTGAAAACACCCAAATAGCTCACCCTTCCATTGTAGTTGTTCAGGAAGAAGAAGAAATATTTGTCTGAAAGAGGAAGGCCGTAGCTCATAACCTGATCCTGATAGTAACTGTTGCAGTTCATCAGTCGTCTTCCATCTTGATACATCAGCTGGTCATCGTCACGGCACAGCGTAACAACAATTTCATACTTTTGAGCCAGCCCTATTAGGTAAAGTTCATCAAGTCTCTTGTTGAGAAGCGACGTAGCATCTGCCGTGAGAGGAGAATCAAGTATCTTTCTTATTACAGGGTCCATTGGAATCTTTCCCTCAACACTCCTAAGTTGGAGTTCCAACGAGATATCCCTCTCAACGGAGAGTTTGTTCAACCAGACCTTTGCCCTGTCGCTCTCCTTGTTATAGCTCTTTATACTTACCGTTGCCACAAAATAGAGTGTTACGGCAAGAAGAAAGAGAATTGTATATTTCCAATGTGCAAATGTCACCTTTGAATACTTCCCGCTCAACATTGAAAGGAGCTGAAGCAGGAAGAACATTGCAACAAAAAGCAGAGCATACGAAACAAAGCACAGTATTGAATAGACTGAGAGCTCCGTAATGTTGAAGAGTTCAAGAGCAATGTTCGAGTTGTCAATAAGAGAACGAAGTGTCCAGTTTATATATAACGCCAATGCCACCGGCGCCAAGGCAAAAGTCAGGCACTGCCACCTCCAACGCTCAGCCGATATGATTCTGAAAATGCCTTTTCTCAACACATACAACCCATTGGCAATAAAATATACCAACAGGTTCAGAATCAGCAAATTGCCAAGTGACGAGAACGGGAAATAATCTGCATAAAGGTTAGGCGAGAAAATATTGGAATCAAACCTCAGTTCCCTTCCAATTGCAATAGCAGCAACACCAAGAGCCAAACCTCCAACAACAAGAGCCACGAAACTCCACAAGTTTCTTCTCCATACATGAATGAAATGGAATGTGAGAAGTCCCATGAGAAGAGCCATCCAGAGCAGAAGAACAGAGCCCTGTGAACTTGAGGTCTGCAAGGTGGGTTCAACATAGAAGAGGAAGCTGCCATCATTTGACAAGACAGGTATTCCGTCGCCATAATTTATTGGAATGATGTTCAGCCTTGACTCTCCCAAATTGGGATTAATTCTGCTTTCAAGAATAGGGTTATCTGTAGAGTACTCACTCTTTACCAGAAGGCCGGCAACAACCTTTGAATCATCATTCAAATAGCTTCTCACCACATACCACCCTGATCCCAGATTTACATACTGCAGCTTTTCAGTAAGAAAAGCCAACGGAGTGCTGAAGTAGTTCTTGGTATTGTAGTGGAGCCTGTACCATAAAGGCATCAGGTCTGCATCATCGTTGTTTATTGGAAACCTGTGAATCCACGACTGAATGGTATCTGAACAATACTTGTAAATGACCATATCCTCTGGAAGGTCATCTATTGCTATCCACTCATCAGTGCTTGTTTCAAGAGCCTTCTGTGCGTATGCATCAAGCAGTTCAACCCTTTCGTGAAGCCTCTGCTCAAGCTTGCGCGCACTCTTGGATGCCGCATCTGGCCCAGGAACCAACACTCTTGAAAGTAGAATAAAGAGAAGGGCAAGCACAAAAGAGGCCATGGAACATATAGCCATAGGATTTCTCATCCACCTGGCAATACGTTGGGAAAGACTACGCGTTCCACCCGCCCCGCTATTCTTGAATCTCCTTTTCATTACTCTCCAAATTACTCGTGGTGATATGGTTCACCCTTTATTATGGTAAATGCCCTGTAAAGCTGCTCAAGGAAGATGAACCTCACAATCTGATGCGAGAAGGTCATCTTTGAAAGGCTCAAACTCTCATTCGCCCTTTTATACACATCCTCACTGAATCCGTATGCCCCTCCAACAACAAAGACAATATCGCGCCCTCCACAAGTCATTCTCTTTTCAAGCTCTGCAGCCCACTCCAGCGATGTAAAATGTCTCCCCCTCTCATCGAGCAGAATCACATAATCATCAGGACGCAGGTTCTTGAGAATCAACTCTCCCTCCTTCACCTTAATTGCATCCTTCGACAAAGACGCCACGCTCTTCAACTGTGGAATGTCCACCCTCTTGAACGGCACATAGAACCCTATGCGCTGCTGATACATCTGCTCGCCCTGCGCCGCAAATGTAAAAGTGGTCTTTCCTACCGTAAGAAGTGTTATCTTCATTGTTTCATCAATTAAGTGAATCTCAAGCAACCGCCTTGCACATCAATCTTGTTTCAAAAGCATCAACAGTACACCAGTTCACTGAGTCTCTCCCTTGCCAGTACCTTTGCACACACATCCTGCAATTGTTGGGCCGTAATATCCTCTATCATACGTTGCGATAGTTCAAAAGGCGTAATCTGCCCAAATACCAGCATTGACTTTCCCATACCCAAAGCCTGAGCTTCGGCATTGTCAGAGGCAATGAGCATCTGCGCAATGAACTGCTTCTTGGCACTCTTGAGTTTGCTCTCACTCACGGGAGCACAGACAAACTTATCCAAAGTGGAATAGACCAACTCCCTGCATTTATCAAGATACTGCGCATCACACCCAAAATATATGGTAAAGAGTCCCGTATCGGAATATGGAGTGTATGCAGCCTCCACATTATATACAAGAGCATGTCTCTCCCTGAGCAACGTATTGAGCATTGAGTTCGATGCAGGCCCTCCAAGCATATTTGAAACCAAAGCCATAATGCACCTCTCCTTTGTGTCGTAGTACGAATATGCGCTACACCCTATGATGCAATGTGTCTGGTGCAAATGTCTGTTCTCCTCCTTGGCAAACTTTACCCCTATATGCAGTGGCAAATAACTATTTTCCACCTGCCCCAGCTTCCCTTCCGGATAAAGCACGGTATCATCGGGTATGTATGTCAGTTCGCCGGACCCCGTGTACTTCTCAAGGGAGGCGCTTACCATTCTCCTTACGCGTTCCTGAGGCAACCCCGCAACGACTGCGAGTGACAGGTTTGATGGGCAGAAGTAACTCTTCCTGAACTCCATCAAGTCTGCAGGTTTTATTCTCTTCAGAGTTTTCCTGCTTCCAAGAATAAGCTTTCCAAGGGGGTGTCCCTCAAAAAGATAAGCCTCAAAATCATCGAATATCTGGTCCGCAGGAGAGTCCTTGTATGTTATTATTTCATCATATACCACCTCCAGCTCCTTTGCCAGCTCTTTCTGCGGAAAAATTGAGGTAAGAGCCAGTTCGAGCAGAAGGTCAATACCCTTTGCAAGGTCATCCTTGAGCACAGTACAATAGAGAACTATCTCCTCCTTGGTTGTATATGCATTCAGGTCTCCCCCCTCCTTCTCAAGCCGGCTGTTTATGCAACTGCTGCTCCTCTTTTCAGTACCCTTGAAGAGCATATGCTCCATAAGATGCGCCATACCGTTGAATTTCTCCTGCTCATCCCTTGTTCCAACCTTGGCGGTAAGGGCGCAATACGCCACATCCGAATTTTTCTTCTTGAACGAATATTTCAGCAACTCCTCTCCCATTATTAAGATAATAACCTACAAAATTAACAAAATAAAATCAATAATGATTTCCGGAGTGCTTCCCATAATTTTTGGTCTAAGCGGTGCACAATTATGTACCGCTTAGACCAAAAAACTCTTAACAGAAAAAATCTCTAGAAGTGCAGATCCACTCCCACTCCAAAGCAGGTGCTCTGGCGGTGGTACTGGTCAGCTCCTGGAATATTGGCGAGGATGCTGCTGTTGTATGGATTGGCCTCTCTGTTTACGGTCTGGTAGAATGTGAACATTACTCCACCGTTTATGGTAACGTGGCGGCTTACATTTACACCCGCGCCAATTCCCCATGTTGTTGAAGCCGCATTGAAGTTGAAATCGGAGTATGTACTCTCATCAAGTTGAGGGAATGTCCTATCTATACAGGTTGAAAGAAGAAGTCTTCTTGTAACTTTCCAGTCAACTCCAAACATGATTTCGTCAGCATCACCATTGACATTGTTGTGCTGGGTGTAGTAGTTGTCTGCATCCCTATCGAAATAGTGCATCCACTGTGCAGTAAGTTTCACACTTCCAAGATGCTTGCTGGCTGCCAGGGAGAGGAGGGCAGGAATCTCGCCGCCGCTCTTCTGGCCATCGGGAAAGAGGCCCTGTCCATTTATTACAACATCCGAAGAGGTGTTGTTCTTCACCGTAATTGCAGAGCGGAATTCATACTTTGCACTTGCACTCCATCCCCATCCGAAGGTTGCCTTTTCACTCAGTACCTCTCCATCCCTGGCTCCATTGCTTCTGAAATAGAGGGAGAATACCGGCGATATTGCCCATCCGTTCTGCTTGCACCTGAGTTTTTTGTCTGCAACAATATCCTTGAAGTACTCCTGATTCTCGGCAAGTTTTACATCCTTTATATCTCCTTCATAGTTGTTGGAGGTATAAGCAAACTGCAGTTGTGCTCCAGCGGAGAAGTTGTCGGATATTCTGTAGGCCGCTCCCAAACGCCCGGTAAAAGTCATTGAGGAGACCTTGAACCTGATATCCATGCTGTATGGAACGAAGTGCGCAACAGGGTCAAGCTGCGAAAAGACAACCGGGATCTGTGCAAATATGCTCTCGAATGAGGCCAGTCCATCTTCATAGTCAACGCTTCCGCCGCCGCTTCCAACGGTAAGGGATGCCTGATATGCCCATCTATCGCCCTTGTAGGTAGCATAGAGACCGGGCACTACGGGAGAGTAGGTGTCACCCTGGAAATGCTTTTCGCTGCTTCCAAGGTTGTTGGCAGCAAGAGAGAATGGTTCAAAAGTGGAGTTGGTCCACCTGCGCTGTATTGCCACCTGGTTGTTTATTCCAAAGTGCCACCCCTTCTCCATGAAGACCATGCCGGCAGGATTGTAGTATCCCGCATCCGCTCCAAGAGTTGTGCCCCTTGCCATGTTTCTGAGGTAGGAGGCGCTTTGATTCACATTGGTTACCAATCCGTTGGCAGATGCAAAAATTGCAAATGCAAAAACAAATAATAATGTGGTAATAGTCCGTTTCATATCTCTTTCTCTCCTATTTGTATAAATGTCTCTTTATTGAGTGTTTGGGCGTATGTTCAAAACCCTTTTCAAGAAGCTCAATATGCTGTATCTTGCTGTATGCAGGCATCAGTTTATTGAGTTCAAGTCTGTTGTTCTCCATAATTGGAAGCAGATCCTCGCTCTTCATTGAGCTGTTGGCCTCAACGACTGGAGCCACTATTGCAATGAGTTGTTTGTTGCGCTCAATTACAAGGCATTCGTTCACATATGGCATATCCTTTAGTATATCCTCAATCTCCTCCGGGTAGATATTCTGCCCGTTTGAGGTGAGTATCATACACTTGCTCCTGCCCTTTATGAAGATGTTGCCATCCTTGTCAATGATTCCAAGGTCACCGGTTCTGAGCCATCCATCGGCGGTAAATGCAGCATTTGTGCTTTCGGGGTTCTTGTAATACCCCATCATCACATTGTCGCCCTTCACCTGAAGCTCACCAACCACCTTCTGCCCATTGGTTGAATCAACCCTCACCTGGCATCCGTCAACCGCCCGTCCACAGGAGCCGGCAACAAATCTGGGAGGCGTGCTGTACCCTATGAGAGGAGCGCACTCGGTCATTCCGTACCCAACCGTATATGGGATGCCAGCCTTTCGGAGTATAGCCTCAACAGGTCTTGAAATTGCTGCGCCGCCTATGTCAATCTCCCTGATGTTTCCACCGAAGGCATTGAGCAGTTTTTTGTGTATCTGACCATATATTACCCTGTCAACCAGAGGGATAGATTTTGCAACCTTTACCACTGTCTTGTTAAGTACAGGCATAATCCTGCTCTTGACAATCTTCTCCATTACAAGAGGAACGGTAATGAGAATGTATGGCTTCACCTCCTCGAATGCCCTCATGAGTATTGATGGAGATGGTGTTCTTCCAAGGAAATAGATATGTGCCCCGCCGCAGAATGTGTACATGAACTCAAAGGCCAGGCCATACATATGCGCCATAGGGAGCATTGAGAGAACAGTATCACCCTTTTGGCATGGAACCGTCTTGAGTGCAAACTCCACATTGGCCGATATGTTGCGCGATGTGAGCATGATTCCCTTTGGCGAACCGGTTGTTCCGGAAGAGTAGTTTATTACGGCCAAATCGTCAAGCCCCCCAACGTAAAAGTTCAACATATCAGGTCTGATTCCATTAGGATATCTGTGTGCAAAGATGTTCTCCAGATCTCGGAATACTAGAGCATAATCCTCTGGCTTCACAGGCAGATGCTCTTCGGGAATGTTTCCATTGCCTACAATACCAGCGCTTGCATTTGATTCTCCCTCTTCAACACCTGACGTATTTGCACACTCATTAATAAATAGTGGAGAATAATCTGAAATGTTAATGGCAGCCTTGAGTTGGGGAAGTTTTGAAGAATCAATTCCGCTCCAGATTTTTGCTTCGGTAAAGATTATGGCACTTTCAGAGTGTGCGGTAAGGTTCTGCACATTTTCCGGAGTGAATTCATTTAGAATAGGAACAGATACTGCTCCATAAGTCTGGTTTGCCAGAAAAGCTATTGCCCAACGGGCCGAATTCTTTCCACAAAGAGCTATTCTATTACCTCTTGTTACACCAATCTTCTCATAGAGCAGATGGAGTTTCGCCATTTCGGATGCAACCTCAGCATGAATGAAGGATTCACCCTGGAAATTGGAAAGCGCAGGTTCGTTCCAGTTGCTGACCATGCGCTCTGAAAGAGTAGTCAAATAGTGTTTCATTTTCTCACTTTTTCTTTTCAGCGGTGCAAAAGTGAGGTGAAAATGCTATTGGGCAAAAAATATGTGGTTTTTGACCCTCTTGGGGGAGAAAACCCTATATTTTGGGGTGAAAATATTTGATAACGGGGTGAAAAAAATAGTAATAGCAGTGGGATTATCCCCGCTATTTGCCTTGAAAATCTAAAATTGTGTTATCCAGTTGGAAATTTCAGAGCTGTATGTCTTTGAAATAGGAATCTCAGGAACGCCTTCGATTCCCATATCAATGAAGACTCCCTCCTTCTCCCTGCGCAACACTTTAATGTGTTCGAGATTCACTATGTATGAGCGGTGGCACCTTCGTATATTCAATGGCTCAAGTTCCTTTGCAACCCGCATAAGGGTATTTCTTATAAGGCTCTTCTTTATTTGCCCGTTGTTGAGGTACCACACTTCAATATAGTTGTCTGCGCTCTCTATGAGAATCAGATTCTCGCGTCTAATTGAAAGCCTCATCTCGCCATGCTCGTCGTGTATCTGAACGTATGCTTTCTGAAGTGCATTCTCATCCTCCTCAAGCTTTTTACGGATATTCTTGAGTTCCTTAACCTTGTCCTGAAGAATGAAATAGATATAGCAGAGGACGTATGGAATAAGAAGTACCAGAATTGTACGGCCTAGGAGTTTCTTGAATGTCTCCTGAAATGAAGATGGAACAGTGCTGTTTGCCGTGTATTGTATTATGGCGTATATGAACACCATAACAAGAATCTCACACGCTACCCATATTATGTAGCTTCTGTATGTGAAGGCATGTCTCTTTCCGGTAATACTCATTGCTATTCTGCTTATGAGAATAACGGCAAAGCCAATGAGAATCATGCTCACCAATATCAGGTTCTTTGCCACCTCCTCCGATGCACCCAGCCTCGTGAATATTGAAACCTCAACATCGTTGAAATTGAATGGCTGATACAAAAGGAAGAACGCCAGAATGAACAACGGCACAAAAATCACCATTGCCACCTGGTTCTTCTTCTCATATATGAAATCCGGAATCTTCTTCATACCTCTAATATCTCATGCACATTTTCAAAACCTTGCAAAGATACAATGATTTGTTGAAAACAATAAACAACAAAAAAGTAAGAATTCCGTAATGACAAATATCGAAGTGGCAATATACGTGTTGACCAACGGCTCCGGTTGAGCGCTTTATGGCATTGCGAAAACCGGACAATACGGAGTCTTGAATAATATTTTGTTTGTTTTTATCAATGCATTTAGTAAATTTGCTCAATTCATTGAGTAAATTTATGTATAAGAGGAAACATTTCACCATCCTACTTTCTCGAATCAAAGAGGAAAGACGCTTCATTCAAGTTGTAATGGGTCCACGGCAGGTGGGGAAATCCACTATGGTCAAACAAGTTGTAGAAACAACTGATATCCCTTCTATCAGGTTTTCAGCCGACAATGTTCCAGCGTCAAATTCTGCATGGATATCCCAGTGCTGGGATTCTGCAAGAGCAAAGATGAAATTGGAACACCTTCCAGAGGTCATTCTTGTAATAGATGAAATCCAAAAGATAAAAGGATGGAGTGAAGTAGTGAAGAAGGAGTGGGATGACGACACTTTCAACGATATTAACTTAAAAGTGATTCTCCTGGGATCTTCAAGGGTTTTGCTTGACAAGGGCCTTGCTGATTCACTGGCCGGGCGCTTCGAACGAATAATAATGAGTCACTGGAATTATGCTGAATTCAAGGAGGCGTTCGGCTGGGATATTGATAAGTTCATATACTATGGTGCATACCCCGGTGCCGCTCAATTGGTAGAAGATTCGGAAAGATGGTTACAATATATTTCCGGAGCAATTATAGATGCTACAATAAATAAAGACATTCTGGTGGATACACATATTGCAAAGCCAGCCCTGCTAAAACAAACCTTTGAACTATCCTGCGCCTATTCCGGTCAGGAACTTTCTCTAACAAAAATGTTGGGGCAAATGAATGATGCCGGAAACACAACCACAATTGCCGGTTATCTTAATATTCTTGGGCAGGCCGGACTCGTCACAGCTCTCAACAAATGGGCCAATGACAATGCTCGAAAACGCGCAAGTATTCCAAAGTTTCAGACATACAACAATGCATTGAAGATGTCATATTCCAACAAAACATTTTCAGAAGCCTGTATGGATAGAAAATATTGGGGAAGAGCATTTGAATCCGCAGTGGGAGCCCATATTGTCAGCCATGCGTACGAAGGGGATTACAATGTATACTATTGGAGAGACTATAAAAACAGGGAGGTTGACTATGTGCTGGAAAAGAAAGGTCAGCTAATTGCCATTGAGGTGAAAAGCAATCAGGAAAGAACAAATGACGGATTGGTTGAATTTGAAAAGCAGTTCAATCCCAAAAAGAGTATTATTGTTGGCAATGGAGGAATCTCTGCAGAGACATTCCTTTCCTGCAATCCTGCCGAACTGTTCAAAATATAAATATCTCTCTTTTCGCTTCTCCGCAATCTCATCAAGAGCCTCATATATGTGTTGCCCAACGGCTCCGGTTGAGCGAGATGGTCGAATAGTATCTTCATCTGAGATTATTAAATGATAAGTCAGAAATCTGGATTCTTCCGGCCAATTGTTTCAGGGCAAAACCTAGCCGCCCGCGGCTGTGAGCGGGTGGATTGGCCGAAAAGGCAGAGGAAAACAAACGGAGGCCAAGACGGGATGAGCGCCACCGCGCGCAAAACAAGCAGGCACGAAGTTTTACCGAAACACCCGCCGGAAGCGCTCCGGAATAAAAGCTAGCACCTCTCCAGCCCTGCCTTGATTCTTCTGAGGGCTTCGGCTTTGCCTATGTAGTAGATAATGTCCGCAATTCCAAGTCCTTTGGCCTCACCAACAAAGAAGAGGCGCAGGGTGTTCATCACAGGACCCATCTTCCATTCGTTCTCCTTGATGTATCCGGTAAGGTACTCCTCGCTTGCAGGCACAGCCTCAGCAGCAGGAAGATGAGAAGGAGAATCTGCAGCAAGATTCTCAGGCAGCTTCTCGAGATGTGCAAACACCTTCAGAAGAATCTCCTTGTTCTCAGGAGTGCAGAACTTTGCAACATCCTTCTCGTTGTACTCTGTTGGAGCCTTGAAGATATATGGACAAATATCCATGAAATCCTTTGCAAAATGGGCTCTCTCCTTTATAAGGCCGCAGAGTTCAACCAGCTGCGCCATAGGATACGAGATACCGGAAGCCTTCAGCAGCGCATCAAACTCTCCGGCAAGCTCCTCGTTGCTCTTTGCACGAAGATACTGCTCATTGAACCACTTCGCCTTCTCAGGATTGAAGCGGGCACCTGATTTTACAACCTTCTCCATTGAGAAGAGTTTAACCAACTCGTCAAGGGAGAATATCTCCTGCTCTCCACCAGGGTTCCACCCCAGGAGCGCAAGCATATTTATGAAGGCCTCAGGATAGTAGCCATCTTCGCGATATCCGCGTGACACCTCACCCTCAGCATTTACCCATTTCAGTGGGAAAACAGGAAAACCGAGGCGGTCGCCATCGCGTTTGCTCAGCTTGCCCTTTCCATCAGGTTTCAAAAGAAGTGAAAGGTGAGCAAACTGAGGCTGACTCTCCTGCCATCCAAAAGCTCTGTAGAGCAAATAGTGCAACGGCAATGAAGGAAGCCACTCCTCGCCACGAATGACGTGGGTTATCTCCATAAGATGGTCATCAACAATATTGGCCAAATGGTATGTAGGTAGTTGGTCGGCGGCCTTCCAGAGCACCTTGTCATCAAGGGTGCTGGTATTCATCTCAATGTGGCCGCGAATCATGTCATCCATCTTTACAACCTCATTCTCAGGGTTCTTGAAACGCACAGTCCAATTATCGGTTGTATCAACAAGGCGTTTCACCTCATCTGCCGGAAGGGTAAGCGAGTTTCTCAAACTGCCACGTGTTGCGTAGTTGTAGCTGAATGTCTCTTTCTTCTCCTCTGCTTCCTTTCGTTTGGCATCAAGTTCCTCAGCTGTATCGAACGCATAATATGCCCAACCTGCATCAATGAGCTGCTGCGCATACTGCCTGTAAAGCGGTTTGCGTTCAGACTGCCTGTATGGCGCATGCGGATGCCTCTGACTTGGAACCGACACAAGGGCACCCTCTGCATCAACACCCTCATCTGGATAGATTCCACACCACTTGAGCGAATCAATTATATATTTCTCCGCACCGGGAACGAATCTGTTCGAATCGGTATCTTCAATTCTCAGAATAAAATCTCCCCCCTCCTGCTTAGCAAAAAGGTAGTTGTAAAGCGCTGTTCTAACGCCTCCCATATGAAGCGGACCGGTTGGTGACGGTGCAAATCTTACTCTTCTCTTCTTATTTTCCATTATATCTTTTTTCTACCACAAAAGCGGGTGCAAATATACACTATTTGCTCACCATTCTTCTCCTATATGCAGTCTCCTTCTCATATGGAGTTCTATCCTCCCCCGGCTCCAGTATAAGAACAGGCAAACCATTTGGCTTCAAATAGAGCTTTGGATCATAATCCTCAGGATCATCCTGACCTATCTGGCGCTCCGATGGAGTGTTGAAACCATCAGATGAGCTCTCACACTCAACAATACCGCCCTCTCTAATTATAACATTTCCCTCCTCCTCATCATCGTCGTCACTGTTATATGTAGGCATATTGGACATTCTAAAACCGGTGGCAACAACAGTAACCCTCAACTTATCCTTCATTGAAGGATCGATTACAATTCCCTTCTTGAATTTTGCAGGCTGATTGGTATTCGAATTCACATAGTCAACAATCTGCTGGAGTTCTATCATGGTAAGGCCATTCTCAGCACCAGTGGTAATATTTACAATAACGCCCTTGGCAGAAGAGAGATCATTACCCTCAAAGAATGGAGATTGGAACACCATTTCAACGGAACGTTCAGCCCTGTCTTCACCTTCGGCCTCTCCAACTCCCATAATTGCAATACCCTTGCTCTCCATAATGGTCATGATGTCGGCAAGGTCCACGTTAATTTTTCCTTCAGTGGTGATGATATCAAGAATACTCTTTACGGCAGTTACCATAACATCATCAGCCTTGTTGAAGGCATCAAGGAACCTCTCACCGCCATACATCTCATATATCTTCTGGTTGTCAATGACAAGAAGGCTGTTCACATGCTTCTTCATCTCATCCAGGCCCTTGGATGCCCTCTTGAGCGACTCCCTTCCCTCATCCCTTGCAGGGAAAGTGATTACTCCCACAACCACCTTACCTGCCTCCTTGGCAAGTTTGGCAATGTATGGTCCAGCACCCGTACCGGTGCCTCCACCCATTCCTGCAGCAATGAAAATAAGTTCGCTCTCATCACTGAATATATTCTTTATGGCATCCTGCGACTCAACTGCAGCAGCTTTTCCAACCTCAGGCTTACATCCTGCACCTATTCCCTTTCCAAGCATCACCTTGTGTGGAATCTCGCTCAAATTGAGAGACTGAGGATCGGTGTTGAACAGTATGTAGTCTACGCTTTTGTTAACACAGTTGTGATACACGTGTGTAACAACGTTACAACCTGCGCCACCGACTCCAATCACCTTTATCTTGTTGTGATTCTCTCTGTTCCAGTTGGATGGCACAATAAAATTTTCCAAATTATCGTCAAATGTTCCCATATCACTAAAATGTTAAACTATGCTTCATCATCGTCAGTAAACACATTGCCGGATCCGAAAATGTCACCTATCTTCTTAATGAAAGTCTTCTTTCTCTCCTCCACCTTCTTCTCCTTGAGTTCCCTCTTCTCCATCTTCTCTCTTTCTCTTTCCATTTCCCTCTCTCTTTCCATCTCCCTTTCTCTCTCCCTTTCTATTTCCATCTCTCTCTCCCTCTCTTCACGGGCTATTCTCTCCTGCCTCTCCCTCTCAGCCTGCTCCTCAATAGCTTTCCTTTCTGCAATTGCAGAAGCATCATCATAGGTCACAGTATCCACGCGTTTTGTTGCATCTCCCACAACCGGAGCCTTCACCTCTCCAGAACTGAATAAATCGTTATTCGTGCCGCTGTTCCCATTCTCAAGACAAACAGGAGCCTCTTTACCTGAAAAACAGTATACTATTGCACCTACCGCTGTTGTAAGTTCAGGTTCTGTAAAATCAAGCGAAGTGTCATTGGATATATCTCTTGTAGAGTCGGCTATCTGGCACCCCATACCGGTTATTCTGTAAGCCAGGTCTGTTATGAACTGGGTGTTTGCACATCCTCCTGAAATGACCAGACCCGCGCCAAGTTCATCCTTCAATCCAGAGCGGTCAATATGCCATAGAGCAGCCTCGAGGATCTCGCTCATTCTGGCCTCTATTATTTTTGCAATAAACTCAAATGTATATTTCCTTCTCTCCCTCCCATGACCAGCTGGAATAATGATTCCAAGATCGTGTTCCACCTTGGAACTGAGACAGATACTATATTTTTTCTTTATTGCCTCAGCAATATCACTACCCACATTGCACTCCTTCATAATATCCTCGGTAATATTGTTGCCTCCAAAGCCTATTACGCCGCAATATGTTGTGATATTGTTCTTTACTACGCTCACCTTGGTGGTTGATGCGCCTATATCAACCAAAGCCACTCCAAGTTCACGGTCATCATATGAAAGTGTTGCCCATGAACATGCAATTGGAGAGATAATATAGCCGCAAATATCAATACCAGCCCTCCTGCAGACATTTATGCAAGCGTTTACATACTGTTTCTTTCCGGTAATAACCCTGAATGTTCCTGAAATATGCTTGCCTATTGTTCCTTCAACCTCATCCTCAACAAGCCCCATATAGTTGTCAATGTTATATGCCTGTGGAATGATGGTGTATACCATTCTATCGGCCTGATTAACTTCAGATATGACATCCAACTTAATCTGCTTGAGTTCCTCCGTTGAAACCATCTCATTCCAGAGGTTCTCGCTTCTATCCATGCTCCCGCTTTTGGTTATGCACTCCATGTCTGAAGTTGCACAAACTACGTACGCCTTGCTCACCTCAATATTAAAGGTGCTCTTCATCTTGGCAACAGCAGCATTGAGAGAGTTGAGTGTCTGCATGATGTTTACAATTTCACCTCTCTTCACGCCGCTCGAGGGCACGCATACCCCTGCAATGATTTTAATTCCGCTCTCATCTTTCTCACCCACCAGAAGTCTGAGCGAACTTGTTCCTGGATCAATTACTGCAATTCTATTTCTCATAACCTTACCGTTGTGTATTATTTGTTCAATACGCACACTATTTGATTGTTGTATTTCAAATCTACCGCGCTATATCTGTCCCATCCATATTTGGGAGCTATTTTCTTATAAAATGTCATAAGTCTGGCCAGTTTGCTGTCAATTGAATGACAGTCTCCTATGATGAACTTTGTCTGCCCCACCTGCGTATAAAGTTCAATATCTCCCTTCTCATTCACATATACCTGCTCTATGAGAGCATTCCAGAAAGGGTCTTTGTCAATAATGGTGGCAAGGGAGACCAGACCTTTCATCCACCCCTCTTCATCATCATAAATAAAACCCCTGTGAGCATTGTTAATTGTAACAGGCAGATATCCGCTCACTACAGGAACATTTTTGGTAAATGTACTTTGAAGCGGGAAAATGAATGCCGTTTCATCTACATAGAACCCGCCCTCTTCACTCTCTATTCTAAGAACAGGGCGTCTCTGGCTCAAAACAACCTTCATGGTCCCATCTGAAGTGACACACACCTGAGCATCCTTTATGGCGCTCCTGCTGGCAAGATATCTCTCCGTCTCCTTTATGTTCAACGAGTGCATATTCTTTCCAATAGGGGAGCCGAACTCCTCGTCGTATAGGTTTCTCACCGATGCAGCATCAACAAAGCGCATGGAGGCGCTGTCGGAAATGGTAATCTCCACCCTCTTTATTACCTCACTCTTTCTAATATTTCTGCAATAGTTGTACATAAAAATAAAGTACGCCCCAGCAATTATTGTAAGGGATGTAAGAAAAAGATGAGTCAATATGAGCTTGATGATGCGATGCATGCTATCTATTTTTTACAAGTTCAGTTATTGGGTCAATAAATCTGTCAATATCTCCTGCGCCGAAGCTCACAAGCACATCGTCCCTGCGTTTTGAAAGTAGAGCAAGAAGCTCAGATTTATCTATAAGCACTTTATTGTCCAGCTCAATATCCTTGAATATCAACTCCGATGAAACGCCCTCTATTGGCTCTTCGCGGGCTGGGTATATTCCAAGCAGAATCACGCTGTCGGCCATGGAGAGGCTGGCAGCAAAATCTTTTGCAAAATCTCTTGTACGGGTGAAGAGATGAGGCTGGAAAATAGCTGTAACCCTTCTGCCAGGGAACATTGACCTTATTGATTTCAGTGCACTGGCCAACTCCTGCGGATGGTGCGCATAATCGTCAATATATACCCTATCGGTCAGGTTGACATGCACATCAAGTCTTCTCTCCGCGCCCAGGAATGTTGAAATTGCCTCAGCTGCCTTTTCCGGCGATATACCGGACAGGAGTGCAGCGGCCATTGCAGCAATACTGTTTTCAAGTTGCAGCAGGCCAGGTACGCCTACACGGCAGTTTTCCAATTGACCCTGGGGGTATTTGAATGTAAAACTGTAGAATCCTCCTGGAAGAAGAGTAATGTTCTTGGCACAGAAATCTGCCTCCTCATTGAGAGAATAGCTCCAAATTCTCGCCTTTACCGCGCTCTTGTCCAATTTAACTCCCTGCTTCACAATAAGATGCCCTGAAGATTTCACCTGGCTTGCAAAAGAGGCGTATGCTTCAAGTACCTTCTCATGAGTTCCGTATATATCAAGATGGTCGGCATCGGTTGCTGTAATAACAGCCACATCAGGGAAGAGCTGAAGGAAAGAGCGGTCGAACTCATCAGCCTCCGCCACCAGCACCTTGTTTTTGCTGAGCAGAAGATTTGTGTGGTAATTCTTCGATATTCCACCCAAAAAGGCGCTGCATCCCTCACCGGATGCCGTATATATATGGGCAACCATTGTGCTGGTTGATGTCTTGCCATGGGTTCCTGCAACAGCAATTGTAAAGGCCTCTGATGCTATTCGTCCAAGGGCCTTGGAGCGTTTGATAAGTTCATATCCCTTCTCTGAAACATATGCCATCTCCTCCATGGTTGCACTTACTGCAGGGGTGTAAATAACAAGCGTCTCCTCAACATCCTGAGGAATTCTTGTACAGTCAGGTGTGAAATGCACCTCAATTCCCTCCTTTTCAAGCGCATCTGTAAGGCGCGACGGCGTTCTGTCATAGCCGCTCACCTTATAGCCAAGATTATTGTAGTATCTTGCTATGGCACTCATTCCTATTCCCCCTATTCCTATGAAATATACGCTCTTCATTTTATTATACTCCTTCCTTGCAAATCTTTATTGTTCTATCTGCTCCCGCCAGCGAGTTCAAAACACTTTTCAGCAATGACCTTCGCCGCATCTGATTTGGCCATTTTAAGGATATTCTCCTCGTAAGCCGTTATTCTTTCAGGTGCTGCAACAAGAGCGTCAACAGCATCCTTCAACTGCTCTTTTGCCTGCGCATCCTTAATCATCATTGCAGCATTCTCCTTTACAAGAGCCTGCGCATTATGGGTCTGATGATCCTCAGCAACAATTGGTGAAGGAACAAATATGGTGCACTTTCCAGCAATGCAGAGTTCGGATATTGTTCCTGCACCGGCACGCGATACCACAATGTCGGCAGCAGCATAGGCCAGATCCATTCTCTTTATAAAATCAGACCAGAAGAGTCCATTGTCGTTCCTGCCAACCATAAACTCCTCACACTCCTTCTTGTAGTAACTGCCACACTGCCAAATGATATCATAGTTCGGATGACCCTTTTCTATAATCTGCTTGACACACTCGTTCAATGTCCTGCACCCGAGCGAACCTCCAACAACAAAGATGCACTTGCGGTCAGGATCCATTCCATAGAATTTTCTTCCCTCCTGCCTCATGGCAGCATCCGGACGCACAATATCGCTTCTAACAGGGTTACCGGTAAGAAGAATTCTCTCCTTTGGGAAGAATCTCTCCATTCCATTATACGCAACACATACAAGTGATGCATCCTTTGCATTTCTCCTGTTCACCAGCCCCGCAAAGGAGTTCTGTTCCTGAAGGAGAATAGGTACATTCATGGTGGCGGCAGCACCTACAATGGCAGCACTGGCATAGCCACCTACACCAACCACAATATCAGGTTTGAAATCCTTTATTATCTTCTTTGCCTTTGACTTGCACCTCAAATAATCAATTGCGACCCCTATGTTTGATGGAGACCAGAGTGGCCTCTTCAATCCTCTTGCAGGAATACCTATTATTCTGTAGCCTGCAGCCGGCACCTTTGTCATCTCCATTTTTGATATGGCTCCCACAAAGAGTATTTCACTCTCCGGATCCTGCGCCTTTATGGCACCCGCTATTGAAATTGCCGGAAAAATATGGCCGCCGGTTCCGCCTCCGCTAATTATTGCTCTCATGACCTCTTAACCTCCAAAACTCTGGTTACAGAGAGAATAATGCCCAAAGAAACGCATGAAAGAATGAATGACGTACCTCCAAGACTTATCAAAGGCAGTGTATGACCTGTAACCGGAAGAATTCCCAAATTTACGAAAATATGCAGTGTTACCTGAATAATGAAGCATATTGTTATTCCTGCCACTGTCATTGCGCTGAACATCTTCCTGCATCTCTTCACGGCCGCAAGGGCTCTTGCGAAGAGCATACTGTAGAGGAATATTATAATGAAGGCACCTACCATTCCATACTCCTCAACTATTATACAGAATATGAAATCTGAATGCGCCTCCGGCAGAACATAGCGCTGAGTACTGTTTCCAGGACCCTTTCCGAAGAATCCAGCATCGGCAATTGCCGCCTTTGCCATATCCGACTGGAAAGTACGATCCTTTTCCAACTGCTGCTGCATCTTCATTTCGTACTCGTCAACAACCAGAGTCTGAGATGAATTGTTAGACTTTCCTCCAGAGAATATATGAAGTCTGCTTACAGCAGTATCTATTCTATGGAACCAGTGGGTCACACTGTTCACACCAATAATAAGCAGAAGTGTTGCCAAGGCAATACCGCACGCATACCAGATGAATCTCCATTTTATTCCTCCAAGAATAATCAGAACAAATGAGAGGAGTGCGAAGAAGATTGCTGTGGAAATACTGCCAACCGCTGAAAGGACACACGTCACTGCAACAGGAGCAAGTACGAATATTGCAAAGGTCTTGAAGTTGTCAAGCTTTACACTATCGAATATGTTTGCCAGGTAGAGCACCAACGTTATTTTAATAAGTTCCGTTGTCTGAAACGAAATGCTTGTTCCCGGTATCTGCAGCCACCGCCTTGCCCCGTTGATTTCCACTCCTGAGGTTACCGTAAGGGCCAGCAGGGCTATGGAAACAACAAAAAGGGGAACAGATATGAACTTATACCATTTAACCGGGAAGATGTATGCCACGAAAAGCATGAACAGGGCAGCGGCAGACATCTTGAGCTGTGAAATCACATATGCCCAGTTCGATGTGTGCTCGGTTCTGGCCAGGGCGCTGGTGGATGTATATATGACAACCATTGATATGAGAATGAGCGCAAGCACAACTCCCCATATAGATTTATCACCAAGCAGTCTGGTAATAATCCTACCGTCTCTCTTTTCGTATCCCTCTTCCTGTGACTTTTCCATATCTCTATTTTAACGCCGCAACTGCAGCCTTGAACTGTCTTCCTCTGTCTTCATAGCTTTTGAAGAGATCAAAGCTTGCACAACATGGCGATAGTAAAACAACATCACCCTCGCGAGCATATTTGTGAGCAAGCTCAACCGCCTCCTGAGCGCTCAGGGCATCAACCATATTCTCAACCCTGCCTCCGAAGTTGTCGTGAAGTTTCTCATTATGAAGCCCCATGCAAATCAAAGTGTGCACCTTCTTCTCCACAAAGCCGTACAATGGAGCGTAATCGTTACCCTTATCCTTTCCACCGGCAATCCAAACCACAGGCTTTGTCATTGCATCAAGAGCATACCATGCAGAATCAACATTGGTTGCCTTTGAATCGTTAATGTATTCGACACCGCCAACAACTCCGCACTTCTCCATTCTGTGCTCAACGCCACCGAACTCTCTCAATGAATCCGCAATAATCTTGTCAGGCACACCTGCTCTGGAAGCTGCAAGAAGCGCAGCCATACAGTTGTACATATTATGTTTGCCCTTCAATCCTATTTCGCTTGAGTCAATTGAGAAGCCGGAACTTATAATTCTCCCTTCAGATGTTATGTGTGCTCCATTTTCAATGGCTTTTTCCCTTGAAAATGGAAGAAGGTTCGTATTGAAAGACCTCCTTGCCATCTCTGCCATTGTAACAGGATCATCGGCACAATAGATGAAATAACTATTTCCATCAAGATTCTGAGTAATCCTGAATTTGGAGTCAGTATAGTTCTGCATCTTGAAATCATACCTATCCAGGTGGTCTGGAGTAATGTTCATCAGAACTGCTATGTCTGCCTTGTAGTCATACATTCCGTCGAGTTGAAAACTGCTGAGTTCAAGAACATACCACTCGTAATTGCACTCTGCAACTCCACGTGCATAACTCATTCCTATATTCCCGCCAAGTCCCACATTATATCCGGCCTTCTTGAGAATATGATAGATAAGCGAGGTGGTTGTAGTCTTCCCATTGGAGCCGGTAATGCATATCTTCTTCGATTTGTCATACCTGCCGGCAAACTCTATTTCAGAAATAATAGGGATTCCCGCCCTCTGCGCATCAACAACCAGCGGAGCAGAATATGGGATACCAGGACTCTTTATTATGAGATTGGCACTAAGGACCTTTTCAGGAGTATGCCCCCCATCCTCAAACGCAATGGAGTACTCCTTGAGAATCTCCACATATTTGTCAGAAATTTTCCCGTTGTCCGAGAGGAACGTGTCAAAGCCTTTTTTCATGGCCAGTATTGCACTGCCCACTCCACTCTCACCACCACCAAGAATCACAACTCTATCCATATCCCGAATCTGTTTTGTTTTATCTTATCTTCAAAGTAATAATTGCAAGCACACAAAGGAGAATTGTTATAATCCAGAAGCGTACAACAATCTTGGCCTCTGGAATTGCCTTATGCGGGCTCTGAATCAGGGCAGGTATGCCCTCCTTCTGAAAATGATGATGCAGAGGGCTCATCTTGAATATTCTCCTCCCCTCACCATACTTTTTCTTGGTATATTTGAAATATCCCCTCTGGAATATCACACTCAAACTCTCAACAAAGAAAATTCCGCATAGAATTGGAATAAGCAGCTCAACCTTTATCATAATTGCGGCAACCGCAATTATTCCACCAAGAGCGAGGCTGCCGGTATCGCCCATGAACACCTGTGCCGGGAAGGTATTGAACCAAAGGAATCCTACGAGAGCTCCCACAAAGGCACACATGAATATAACCACCTCGCCCGAATTTGGTATGAAAATAGTCCCCAAATATGAGGAGTATATTGCATTGCCGCTCAAATAGGCAAGAATAGCAATTGTTATACCCACCAGCGCCGATGTACCTGCTGCAAGGCCATCGAGCCCGTCTGTAAGATTGGTTCCGTTCGATACGGCAGTAATGATGAAAATGATTACCAGTGCATATATGATCCATCCGCCCTTCTCTGCAGCTTCACCGATTCCCGGAGCAAGCCACGAGTAGTCGAACTGATGGTTCTTCACAAAAGGAATCGTTGTCTGAGTGCTCTTTGATATTTCACTGCCATTACTCACCTTCATTTTAACCTGCGGGCTTGAGCAGAGCGTAAGGGCTACAATAAGTCCTATTGCAACCTGACCGAATATCTTGTATTTGCCACGCAATCCCTCCTTGTCCTTCTTGAATACCTTTATTGCATCATCAAGGAATCCAATGGCGCCCATTCCAACCGTTGTAATTATTAGAAGAATATTGTACACATTGGTCAAGTCACCGAACAGAAGTACAGGAAGAAGAATTGAAGCAAGAATAATGATTCCACCCATTGTAGGAGTTCCCTTCTTTGCCATCTGCCCCTCAAGTCCAAGGCCTCTGATCTCCTCACCAATTTGCATGCGCTGAAGCCTGGCAATAACCTTCGGTGCAAGAATAAGACAGCATACGAGAGAAGTGATTACAACAAGCAGGGCCCTCACGGTTATATATTTCATCAAACCAATACCCGGAAAATCAATTCCAACACTCTCCAAATATTCAAACAAATGGTATATCATAGTTCAATACAGTTTCTTCAAAACAGTTTTACTTCACCTCCGCGCCATGCTCCAACGAGTCAAATGCGGCAAGGACAACCTCCTTATCACAGAAGTGCCTCTTCTCCTTTCCAATAATCTGATAATCCTCATGCCCCTTTCCTGCAATGAGAATCATTGAGCCTGGATTGGATGTTGTAATTGCCCCTGTTATGGCCTCTCCCCTATCGGGCAGAATAGTGCATTTGCACTTGCCCTCTATTGTGAAGCCCTTGACAATATCCTGGATAATTTCCATAGGATCCTCTGTACGCGGATTGTCAGATGTTACAAAGATCCTGTTGGCATACTTCTGTGCAACTGCAGCCATCTCAGGTCTCTTGGTCTTGTCCCTATCGCCACCGCATCCGAAAAGGCATACAAGATCGCCTTTGTACGGTACCCCCTTCAACGCCTTTAGAACATTTTCAAGAGCATCAGGAGTGTGTGCATAGTCAACAACTGCGGTAAGATCATTCGCCCCACGGAAGAACTCGAGTCTGCCCTCTGCACCCTTGAGAGTACTCATGGCTGTTGCACACTCCTGCGCATCGGCGCCAAGGAGTTGTGCGGCTCCGAAAACAGCACTCAGGTTTGAAGCATTATGCTCTCCAATGAATCTGCACCAGAACTCACATCCGTTTATCTTGAGAAGCATTCCCTCAAGAGTATGCTCAATAATTCTTGTTGAATAATCAGCCGCTCCCCTTATTGAATAACTTCTGACTTTTGCCCTGCAGTTCTGCACCATTACCCTGCCGTTCCTGTCATCCTCATTTACCAGAGCCCAGCTGCCTGCATCAAGTGAATCGAACAGCTTCTTCTTGCACGCAAGATAGTTGGCAAAACTCTTGTGATAATCCAAATGGTCGTGTGTGAGATTCGTGAATATGGCCCCTTCGAAATGAAGTCCCAAAGTGCGATCCTGGTCAAGTGCATGTGAACTTACCTCCATGAAGCAGTACTGGCATCCGGCATCGCACATCTGAGCAAGAAGTTTGTTCAGCTCCATTGGTCCCGGAGTTGTGTTTATAGTCTCATATCTCTTATCACCAACCCAGTTTGCTATTGTGGAGAGCAACCCACACGAATAACCCAACTTTGTAAAGAGCTGATAAAGAATTGTTGCAATTGATGTCTTTCCATTGGTGCCTGTAACGCCAACCAGCTTCAACCCACTGCTCGGATTGCCGTAAAGATTCGAAGCAACGAGAGCCAAGCTCTTTCTGGTATCCGCAACCTCAACAACGGTGACATCTGCGCTCTCAACCACACTCAACCCCTCCTCTTCCATTCTATTTCTACACTCCACCGGCGATAGCGATGTAACTATGACCTCTGCGCCCCTCCTTACAGCCGGCACGTTGAATGAATTTCCGTTGACCACGGCACCATCAACCGCAATGAAGAGTAAGCCCTTGGAGCACTCCCTCGAATCTGAAGTGGCCCCCGACAGGCTATCATCCATTCCTATGCGTCCCTTGGAAATCTCAACGATTTCAACGCCTTTCAACAACTCTGCAAGTTTCATACTACGGCTCATTTGGAACAACTGCGCTGCTTGCGTTATTCACGTTAATTATACTATCTGCAATGTGTGTAATTCTTGTTCCGGATATACGGTCAAGCATTGCATTGATAAATGTGGAATCAGTAGATAGCTTGCCAAGCTCCAGATAGACACTGCAACCCTTCTCCACCCTCTCGCCGGCACGCGGAACCTGGGCAATAACCCTTCCGCTTCCGGAGAATGTAACCTTATACCCCTCATTTTCCAGAATATACAGTGCGTTTCTCAATCCCATACCGCAATAGTCGGCCATTATTGTATCCTGCAACTGACCCAGATCTATTACCCTGGCCGGAATTTGCTTTCCGTTATTGACCTTCAACTTCTCCAGTACAACCTTCTGGTCACTGCTACGAGCCTTTGAAAGAGCCGGATAGCCTATCCTGTACTCCGTCTGTCCAATGCCCCAATCCTGAGGGGCAACAGAGTAGAGATATTCAGCCATCTTCTTGAAAACAGGTCCAGCCCATGTAGCTCCGTAGAACGTACCTGTTGTCTTGTCACTATAAAGAACAACTATTGCCGAGTATCTTGGTGCATCAGAAGGGAAGAAGCCCACGAATGTAGCCTGATACTTTCTGTACCCGTCAAAACTGTATCCGAATCTGCCATTTGCAATTCTGGATGTTCCGGTCTTTCCTGAAATAGGGAAGATTGAGTTTCCTATTGTTCTTCCTGTACCATTCTCAACAACACTTCTCAAGGCCTTCTGCATATTTTTCACGGTCTTTTCAGAACATATCTTCGGGTTTATGACCGTTGGCTCGAACTTCTTTACGACCAGACCCTTATGGCAGTACTCCTCAACCAAATATGGTCTTGACATCTTGCCATTTGCTGCAATTGCATTGTAGAATGTCAGTGTCTGTAGCGGTGTAACCTGAAGGGAGTATCCTATTGCCATTGAAGGGAGTGAGGATACACTCCATATCTTCTCTCCCGGGTCATGTATCACCGATTTCGCCTCACCCTTAATTGCAAGGTCATATGGCACTCCAACCTTCATCTCCCTGATCCTTTTCACAAACTTCCATGGATCATGAGCGTAGTAATCAACAGCCATCTTTGCAAACGCCACATTTGATGACTGTTCAAGCGCCTTAAGCACATTGCATGGTCCTATTGCGTGGGTATCGCTGAAGGTGTGTTTTCCGTATGTCCAGTGTCCATTACCCAGGTCCAGATGTGTCTCAAGGGAAACCATATTATCTTCAAGAAGGGAGGTGAGAGTTACGGCTTTAAAAACAGAACCTGGTTCACTGGCATGAGCAAGAGCATAATTGTAAACCTCCTCATAACGCCCGCTGGAGGTTCTCTTGAGATTCACCATTGCCCTTATTGCTCCGGTTTCAACCTCCATTACTATGGCAGTGGCACCTTCAAGTTTGTTGTCGCCAGCATGCAACTGCTCCAGAAGGGCTCTTTGTGCCGCCTCCTGGAAGTCAATATTAATGGTGGTACGTACGTCAAGGCCATCTTGAGGGTCGCAGTTTCTCTCGTCATTCACAGGAATCCACTCACCACCAAGATATCTCTTCATTTTCTGAAGGCCAGGTATTCCCTTAAGAAGAGAGTCGCAGCTCTTTTCAAGTCCCACACCGGCATTCTCATCGTTTATTGAACCAATAACCCTCTTGCAAAGGCCGTTGTATGGCCATATTCTCTTGAACTTGCGCTCTACAATAAGGCCACTGTGTCTACTACCCTTGTTTATGAAAGGGAATTTCTTTATATCCTCCAACTCAACGTAATCAACAAGTCGAGTGCTTATTTTCTTATACTTGTTGAGCTTTTCCTTGCTTCTTTCACCAAGCAGCAACTGCTTGAACTGCGACGCCGTTCTCTCTGTATAAACAGAAGACAAAGCCGAACTCAGAGTGTCAATATACTTCTCAAGTGTATCCCTATTAATGACCGAGAAGTCCATTCTCAATTCATAATATGGAATTGAAGTTGCCATAGCCCTTCCATCAGTAGCCAGAATATCTCCTCTGAGTGCCTCAACCTCACTGAATTTGTATGCTATGTCGTCTGACACTATTTCCGGCGGCTTGATATACTGGAGATATACTATTCTACCCAATGCTATTACGAAGCACAGGATAAAGAACCAGAAGATTCCATACATTCTTTTGAACAGCAACTTCTCCATTGAAATACTATTTCGTCAAATCAAGCCGTGGCCTTTTTATTCATCAATAACTACATGGTAAGCAGGTCTGTGCGGTGGCTCCACCTTTGATTCAAGAGCCTTCAATCTGGAATATATCTCCTCTCTCTTGCTGGCAAACTGAAGTCTTGATTTCCTGCTTCTGTATTCAGCTTTCAGATTCACAAGCTCCCTTGAACCCTGAACCTGTCTGAGTCTTACACTATCTATTGCAATACTGAGGGTAATTGAACAAAGCAGAAGGAAACAGACATAGTAGAGGAAAAACCTGTTCCCTCTCTCAAAGAGGCGTTTCATACCTCTTCCCTCAAACAAAACGGCAAGAGGAGAACGCTTTATTACAACCTCCTCCTCATTGCTGCCAGTATCAACAGACCCCTCCTGTATCTTTTCCGATATCGGCTCCGGACTCTGCTCCAACATCTGATCCTGATTCTGTTCCTGATCTTCCATTGCAAAAACTATATTTTCTGTGCAACTCTCAATTTTGCACTTCTGCTCCTCGTATTGAACGAAATCTCCTCTTCACAGGGAACAACCGGCTTCCTTGTAAGAAGAATAAAAGGAGATTCAACTTTTCCGTAAAAATCTTTTTTCTGCTCTCCGGCAACATTCCCGCATTTGAGAAAATTTTTCACCATTCTATCCTCAAGCGAGTGATATGTTATTACAGAAATAATTCCACCATGTTTCAGCGACTCCAACGCACCCTCAAGAAACATCTCCAGTGAGCGCATCTCCTGATTCACCTCTATTCGAAGAGCCTGAAAGAGTTTTGCCAAAAACTTGTGCTCATTAAGCGGATTGTAAAACCCCTTCACTGCCGCCGCAAGATCTGCTGTGGTTCCAATGCGCTTTTTCCCTCTAGCTTTAACCACCGCTGCTGCTACTCTTCCAGGAGAATCCACCTCACCATACGTCCCAAAAATATACTCCAGATCCTTTTGGTCATATTCATTCACAACCATGGACGCATCTGTGTGGGCCAGCGTATTCATCCTCATATCAAGAGGCGCATCATATCTGAACGAAAAACCTCTCTCCCCAACATCAAACTGATGCGATGAAACTCCCAAATCTGCGAGAATTCCATCAACACCATTACATCCATTATACTCCATAAAGTTCTTTACGAACCTGAAGTTGTTATGAACAAGGGTAAGCAACGGGCCACCGTTCTCACCCTCCAAAACTGCGACATTCCCTATTGCATCGGAATCCCTGTCAAATGCAAACAAATGCCCGCCATCTCCAAGCCTTGAAAGAATCTCCCTGCTGTGTCCGCCACCGCCAAAGGTGGCATCTATATAAAATCCATTGCTTTTGACCTGCAATGCATCCACGCTCTCCTTCAGAAGAACCGGAATATGATACGAAACAGGTTGAACTGCATCACTCTTCATAGTGCAGCCCTCCTATCCTAATATTTTCTCAGCAAGAGCAACATACTCCTCCTCTGCCATAGCAGAGTTTTCATACCGGCTCTTTGACCATACCTGTATCTTATCATTGACCCCGACAAAAAGAACATCCTTTGACCCGGCATCAACTCCAACTCTCTTCAACATATTCGAAGGAATGGTTATTCTGCTCAACCCAGCAGAAGGCTCCAGAACGGCAACACCCCTCATATATTCTCTCCAGAAAGCAGCATGCTCCCTATTGTACATATTCAGTCTGGAATGAAGAGCGGCAGAAGTCTCATTCCACTGCTCCATTGTATAGATATCTATGCACGAATCAAATAACGACAGCTTCGCAACAAGAGCAATCTTTTCACCCTGCCCGAACGCACCACGGAAGGGGGCTGGAAAAACCAGTCTCCCCTTGTCGTCTAACTTCGTACTATATTCTCCTATAAACTGAATCATGTATTATTATCATCCTTTGCAAAATTACTAATTCTTTTACAAAATTTTCCAAATATTTCCACAATTTTCCACAATTTTCTTTTTGCAATCTCAAATGCCACTATAAACGATTCTGCCCCGCTTGCAGAATGCAGGCGGGGCAGAATTATATAACGCCGTTGTTCTATTTCCAAACAGCCGAAGAAAATATCACTCTACAGAAAAGAGTATTTTGCTCCAAGTTCCATCATCTGATCAAGGTAGCTGCAACCATATTCAACCCTATAATCCACAACCTTTCCATCTTTTTCAACAGGAACAATAGTAGGGTTTATGAATCCCTTGTACGGTTTGATTTCCAAAGATGCATATCTCTCCCTGACCTCCTTATGAAGTTCAGGATCAATATTAATTGCATATTTTTCAACCAAAGCCTTACCCGCAGCATAATCACCTTCAGACTTTATTCTCTGAACCTCTGCCAAAAGCTTTCCAAGAAGGGCTCTGAGAGCCTGATAGTCATTGATCACAAAATATCTCTTTCCATCACGTACCTTCTGTTCAATAACATCTTTTTCAGCGCCTGTTACGCTTGCCAGTCCATTCTCATAGCACCATTGCGCAATAAGTTTACGGTCCTGCATATGGGATTCGGTATTAGGCCTTCCTAGCTCAACTCTTGCAAACTGTGTAAAGAGACCATTGACCATCTGGCTCAGATACTCTGCCTTATATGCCTGGTCATCAGGAACAATTCCCAGTTCAACCATTTTAGGATCGGCCAAATAGTACAAGCCAAAGAGATCTGCTCTGGCCTCCTCCAACGTTGAGTTGTACTCACCCAAAGCATTTGGTGACACTCCAGGGAGAAGCTGTCCTGAACCATGTCCAAGGCACTCGTGGAGATCTGTATGAAGGTCACTGGTAAGATTTCTGTACTTCTTGAGAAGAGCCATATCATTCTCATCCCAATAGAACTCGCTTGTAACGCTCTTAGGGCTCTCGTCAGCTGCCTTGTTGTATGCATCGGTAATATTTGCTATGGTAACTGACTTTGAACCATACTCCTTCCTTATCCAGTTTGAGTTAGGAAGATTGATTCCAATAGGAGTTGAAGGGAAGCAGTCACCTGCAATGCAGGCAACAGTAATAACCTTTGCACTCACGCCCTTTACCTCGGCCTTCTTGAATTTCGGATCAATTGGGGAGTTATCCTCAAACCACTGCGCATTGGCACTTATGACCTCTGTTCTATGAGATGCCTCAACATCCTTAAAGTTCACGGTTGCCTCCCAAGAAGCCTTTCTTCCCATAGGGTCGCCATAATCCTCAATGAATCCGCTTACAAAGTCAACAATTGAAGCGGTATCCTGAACCCAGGTGATGTTATACTGGTCCCACATCTTCAAATCACCAGTTCTGTAATACTCAACAAGTTCATCTATACATTTCACTTGAACATCGTTCTGCGCATACGCCTTAGCCCTCTCCAAGTGTGAAATAATCTCCTTTATTGCACCACCATAGAGACCATTGGCACAATAAACCTGCTCAACGACCTTTCCATCAACCTTTGCAAGACGGCTGTTCAAACCATACGAAACAGGTTTCTCATCCTTTGGATCCTCCATTGCTGCATAGAAAGCCTCAACCTCCTGCTTTGATACGTTTCCGTCATAGAAGTTGGTTGCAGATGCAAGCACAATATCCTTGTCTGAAGCAGGATATCTTCTGTGAAGCCAGCTCTCCCTATTGTAAATCACATCAAGAAGCTCCTCTGCAGAAAGTTTAGCTCCCTGGAAAGAGAGACCATTGGCACTTGCCGCATCTTCTCCATAGTTGATACTCTGAAGAAGAGATGCAAAATACTCCTTTGAACACTCAGGGAAGAATTTATCCTCAGAATAGTGGTGATGGATGCCGTTACTGAAGAAGACTCTCTTGGCATAAACCATGAATTTATCCCACTCTGCATCCTCTCCCTCAACTTTACTGCCGTTTGCAGCAATAACTTCCTCAAGAGTCTTTCTTATCTTGAGGTTATACTTGAAGTTCTGATCAAAGAGAATATCCCTTCCACACTTTGCAGCCTCGCTCAGCTCATATATATAAGCCTTCTGTTCAAAAGAGAGCGAATCCCATCCCGGTATCTGATATCGGAGAATCTGTAGGTCTGCAAACTGATCAATGCCATATTTGAAATCCTGCGCCTGCTCCTTGGAGCAATTGCAGTTGCAGGCACTTACTGCGAGTGCCAAACCGCATGCCAATGTCATAATTGATAATAGTTTCATTCTGTAAAAAATTAATTGTTCACTCCTGATGCGCAAAGATAGTCAAAAAAGATACTATCTTTGTAAGATATAGACCTCATATTATGAATAAAGGATTAGCAACAATACTTCTTCTTCTACTGTCAAACATACTTATGTTCTTTGCATGGTACGGGCAGTTGAAATATGACTTCAAGAGTTTGCTCCCGAAACTTGGAATATTTGGAATAATCCTCATAAGCTGGGGTATCGCCTTTTTTGAATATTGTGTTGCCGCACCCGCCAACAGACTTGGGCATAAGGATTTTGGAGGCCCTTTCTCAATCTTTCAATTAAAAATCATACAGGAAGCCATTACCTTGCTCGTTTTTATGATTTTTGCAGTGCTTATTTTCAAAAACGAACCGCTTAAATTCAATCACATACTTGCCTGCATCTTCATAATGCTTGCCGTAATTTGTGTTTTCTACAAATAGAAGATTGTAATAATTAAACAGGAAGTTTATCATAGAAAAAGATGATACGTTTCAACAATAATAAATCATTCGTTTTTTCAACTCTTCTTGCGGTAACCTTGATTACAGCAATATCCTGCGAAGCCGTTCACGGGAAAGAGGAGGAGTTTGAAAAAAAAGATAAAACACTACTCATATATTTTGCAGCAAACAATAATCTCGCTTCATCCTGCGACTATAGCATAAGACAGCTCACACAGGGTTATATACCATCTGACAATGGCAATCTCATCATTTACACCACAAACACCAATGACCCGGCAAATCCTGTTCTGATACATATCAAGGGCGAGAATAACAAAGTCATTCTTGACACGGTTTATCGCTTCCCTACCCAAATTTCCACTCTACCCTCCACTCTTACCAGTGTAATGAACGTTACAAAGACTCTCTTCCCCGCAGATGAGATGTCTCTAATTCTATGGTCCCACGGAACAGGCTGGCTTCCTCAAGGCTATTATTCCAATCCAGAAACCAAGAGTTTCGGTTATGACTATGACGGAGTTTCAAGTGACGCCTACGAGATGGAAATAATTCAACTTGCTTCTGCCATTCCGTATGAATTGTCATTCATTATTTTCGACGCCTGTCTTATGGGTGGAATAGAGGTTGAATATGAACTAAAGGATGTTGCAGACTACATCATAGCCTCGCCTACTGAAATTCTCACCTCCAGTTTCCCTTACGACAAGATTATTGAACATATATTCAAGGAGAAGAGTGATCTGGTTGCTGTAGCACAGGAGTATTACAACTACTACTCTTCATCTGGAGAGGTGAATCCATACGCCACAATAAGTCTGGTTGACTGCTCAAAGTTGGAAGATGTTGCGCAAAGTGCAAAAAGCATCATTGCAAACAACAGAAGTAAAATCAAGGATATTGACCGAAACAAAATCCAGCAATATTTCAGATCCGACAGACACTGGTTTTATGACTTGAAAGATTTTCTTGCGGCAATAGCGGAGCCAGGTGAAATTGAAAACTTCGACACTGCACTCAACAATGCCGTAATCTATAAAGCTGCAACTCAATGGTTCTTTGAACTTAAAATTGACCCTGAACATTTCTGCGGCCTAAGTTCGAATATTCCAACTGATTATGAAGTTAAAGCCAATGCAGCATACGCAAAACTCCTTTGGAATCAAGATGTACAACTTATAGAAACAGAATAACACACTATGGAAGGAATACCTGAATTTCTCAAAGAGATGGCCGATTGTCTCTGGGCATGGCCAACAATTATTTTGCTGCTCGGTACCCACATTCTGCTAACCATAAGACTCAGATTTCCACAGCGCTACATCTTCAAAGCAATAAGTCTTTCTGTAAAGTCAGATAAGGGAAGTCATGGCGATGTCAGTCAGTTTGGAGCACTCGCAACATCATTAGCCGCTACAATAGGAACAGGCAACATTGTTGGAGTAGGAACAGCCATTGCTCTTGGAGGTCCAGGCGCAGTTCTCTGGTGCTGGATTACAGGTATACTCGGCATTGCCACAAAATATTCAGAAGGCCTTCTGGCAATAAAATACAGGGTTAAAACCAGCAACGGAATGATGCTCGGAGGTCCAATGTATGCTTTGGAGAGGGGGTTGAAGTCAAAATGGCTTGCTGTTTTGTTCTGCTTCTTTACAATATGGGCTGCAACAGGAATAGGTTGTTCTGTTCAATCGAATGCCTTGTCAACCTTGCTGGCGGAGCCGGGCACCTTCACCGAGGGTGGAATACCAACTTGGATAAGCGGGCTGGTATTGGCTTTTCTTGTTGCTCTTGTCATCATATTTGGAGTCAAAGGCATAGCAAACGTCTGCACGATACTTGTACCATTCATGGCACTCTTCTATGTAATAGGATGCTTGATCATTCTTGGAATCAACCATGAAGTACTTGGACAGACAATAAGACTCATATGTACATCAGCCTTCACTCCAGAAGCTGCAGGTGGAGGTTTCGTTGGTACCACTATAATGATGACGGCACGTTTTGGAATTGCCAGGGGTCTCTTCTCAAATGAATCAGGACTTGGTTCCGCTCCTATTGTTGCAGCGGCTGCACAGACAAGAAATCCCGTACGTCAGGCGCTTGTTTCATCAACTGCGACCTTCTGGGATACCGTAGTGGTTTGCGCAATAACAGGACTCGTTCTTGTAAGTTCCATAATTGCACACCCTGATATCACCTACAGCGATGGTGGAAAGCTTACAAGTATGGCATTTTCAAAGATTCCTATGGTTGGACGCATCGTTCTTGATGTTGGACTGCTGACCTTTGCATTCTCAACCATTCTGGGATGGTCATATTATGCAGAAAGAGCGCTGGAATACCTTGCCGGAAAGAAGTTCATCCCAATCTTCAGACTTTTGTGGGTGGTTTGCGTGTATATAGGTGCGGTTGCAAACCTTACGGCAATATGGTATTTTGCCGACAGTATGAATGCACTTATGGCAATACCTAACCTTATTGCTCTGATTCTGCTCAGCGGAGTAGCGGTCAAGGAGACAAAGAAATATCTGTGGACAAAGGGGCATCTTGATGACGAGGATTCCGATGAAATTCCTACTATAAAATAAAAGATGGTAAAATAGAGCAAGAGGATGCCAGAATATAACTTCAGGCATCCTCTTTTTCATTAATTTCAGAATACATCACCCTTTCTTTTGGGAGATATACGCAATAAGATCGTCCAATGTTTTCAACTCTTTAA
>DCHN01000049.1:0-3615 GCA_002315995.1 Bacteroidales bacterium UBA1751
AGGAGTAGAGCATCATTATCTTGAGAATGATTGCATTCACGGCAAGAATTGTCTCTCCAAAGTTCGCTGATAGCGCTGTGAACCCGCAATATATTCCAAGCATTCCAAGAGAACGTATGAAAAGGTTGCTGTTCAAATGGAAGAAACGCTTGAGCTCCACCTTGTCAACCACCTCAACGGCTATCTCCTTCAAACTCTTGCCACCAAGCAGGCCGAACATCTTCCCATACCTGAATGCCATTATTACAACTGCAACAAAGAGTCCCATATATTGGGCAATGAGGGTTCCCATTGCTATTCCGTCGAATCCCATTATAAAGACCGCAACACAAATCAGGGACATTACAATGTTGCTTATGTTAACCACCAGGTCAACCACCATTGAAGCCTTGGCATTCTGCATTCCAATGAAAAAGCCCTTGAAGACATAAAGGCCCAGAGTGGCGGGTGCCGCCCAGATTCTTATGAAATAGTAGCTTCTTGCAAGACGTTCAACTGCAGGCGATGTGTTGGTGAAATAGAGCACCACATCAACGAATATGTATTGAATGGCCCAAATGAGCATAGCTATTACGGTTGATGTGGCAAGACCTCTTACAAAGGTCATTATGGCCGCCCTACCATCGCCTCTGCCATAGGCCTGGGCAACAAGGCCGCTGGTTCCCAGACGCAGGAAGCTCATGTTCCAGTAGAGCATATCAAAGAGCATGGTTGCAATTGCAACGGCTCCTATGCAGGCGGTTGTACCAACTTTTCCTGCAATTATCATATCAACCATGCCCACAAGCGGCAGGGTTATGTTGGCGAAGATGCTAGGAATTGAAAGCCTGAGCACCTCCCTGTTAAGACTGAATGGTTTCAAATTCTGACTCATTTTCTATACTTGCCCTCGGTATTGTCCTCAAGCATTCCCAAATAGGAGTTATATCTCTCCTCCGAAATAATACCCTCCTCAACGCACCTGAGCACCTCGCATCCAGGTTCGTGAGTATGTGTACACGGAGTGAACCTGCACTTGGCAAGTACACGCATCATCTCCGGAAAATATGTGCTTAGCTCATCCTCTCTCAGATCAACAATGCCGAAACCCCTTATTCCCGGAGTATCTATTGCCCATCCTCCACTGCACAGAGGATGCATCTGATAGAATGTAGTAGTGTGTTTGCCCTGATTGTTGGCATCCGATATCTCTGCGGTTTTTAAATCGAGCGATGGGTCCAGAGCGTTTATGACCGAAGACTTGCCAACTCCCGACTGCCCGCAAAAGAGAACTCTCTTCCCGTTGCACAGCTCCTTGAGCTCATCCATGCCCTGACCCTCATGTGCCGAAACTTCCAATATCTCATACCCCGCCTGGTGGTGATATATGATTCTGAATAAGTCAAGTTTCTCCTCCAGCCACTCGTTCCCCTTTATGGTATCTGCCTTGTTCACCACTATTTTAACCGGCACACCATATGCGGCACAAGTAACAAGGAAACGGTCTATGAACGGCCACTTGACATCAGGAAAATCCATTGTAACAATGAGGAGGGCCATATCGAGGTTGGAGGCAATGATATGATACTGCCTGCTCAAGTTGGCCGCTCTTCTTATTATGTAGTTTTTTCTTGGCAATACGGCCGTGATTACGGCAGGAACCTGTCCATCTGCATCTGAAGCACCGCTGCCCGGAATATACTCAACCACATCTCCTACTGCAACAGGGTTTGTTGTCTTTACCCCGCTCAAACGCAGTTTACCCCTTATTACCGCTGGGAATGGTGCCCATTGTGGCAGCTCACTAAGCAGATAGTTGCTTCCGGTATGCCTGATAACCGTTGCGGTGGAGACCTTCTGTGTAGTTGGAGCCGCCATTGCTAACTGTTGAGCTCCTGTGAAGCCCTTTGTGAAATAACCTGGTGAATCTTCTCTACGAGAGCCTCAGGCTTTATTCCTCTCATACATGGATAGTTGCCCTTGGTGCACGGTTTCTTGCCATAAACGGAACATGGGCGGCAAGGCAGCGCAAGGCCCATTGCCCACTCCGGATTCTGTCCGTGTCCGTAGAAACCTGCAAAAGGATGGGTTGCCCCCCATATTGAAATTACCGGCGTGCCTACCAGCGAAGCAAGATGCATGTTGGCCGAATCCATTGTAACCATTACATCAAGCTTTGATATGATTTCGCCCTCCTCAAAGAGTGTATGCTTGCCTGCCTCCGATACAGTATTTGGATAGTTGCTTTCAAGCATCTCAAGCGCCTCCTTCTCCTTTTTCCCTCCTCCGAAGAGGTGAATTCTGTTGTTCGGGTCACCGCTGAGAATCCTGACGCACTCCTCAACATATTCGAATGGCCACACCTTTCCCTCCTGTGCAGCAAAAGGCGCAATTCCTATTGCAACATATGTTCGCCCCTCCAAGCTGTTCATAGGGTATGGAGCCGTAGAGAAGTTGAGATCCTTCAAGCCAAGTCTTACAAAAACCTCCTCGTACTTTCTCATTGAGCTCTTTATAGGGGCGAGAACCTTGTTTTTCTCCCTTGTAAGGGCATTCCTTGCAGCCCTCTCCTTATTTATGGAGGCTACCTTCATACCAGATACAGCAAGAGCTGTTCTAAGAACCTTGGTGCGAAGGACATCGTGTATGTCGGCAACAGCTGTAATTGGTTCGCCGCTCCTCTTGGAACTGCTCACCAGCTCCCTGGCATATTTCACTATTCCAAAGAAGCCCGCCTTCTTCTTCTTGAGAGGGTCGGCTATGAACCTGATGTTTTCAACACCCTTGAAAAACTCCTGAGTCATTGGTGCGCTCAGAACAGTGAAAAGAGTCTTCGGATTAGCTTTGGCATACGCCTTTACAAGGGGAACTGAAATGAGAATGTCCCCAAGTGCAGAGAGCCGAACTACAAGAATGTTTCTGGTATAGGTCATCTTCAATTATTTTCCTGTTGCGTAGAGAACAGGGTTGAGTGAAGGGTCGTTGTACATCTTCATCTGCTTGTACACCTTCATATATTTGCGTCCTGCCTCTATGTCGGCAAGAAGCTGGTCAATTGCTGTTGAGAGGTCCTTTCTCTGCTCCAGAAGCACGTCAAGTTTCTTCTGGCACGCTGCAATATGCTCTGCGCTCGCATCCTTTCTCTCAACCTGCTCCTTCATGTGGAAGATTTTAAGTGCGAGAATAGAGAGACGATCTATCGCCCAGGCTGGGGATTCGGTATTAATTGTAGCGTCAGAGGCAACTTTAACATTTTTGTATGTATCGAGCCAGTAGCTGTCAATAAGCTCAACAAGGTCCGTTCTGTCCTGATTTGACTTGTCAATTCTCCTCTTTATGAGAAGTGCCTCGGCAGGCTGGATCTCGGGATCCCTGATAATATCCTCAAGATGCCACTGTACGGTGTCAATCCAGTTCTTCAGGTAGAGATAGAACTCAATTGTCTTGACCTGGTAAGGATTGTTTATTGGAGTGTCAACATTGTCACTTTTGTGGTAATCATTGATGCACTGCTCAAAAATGGCATTGCTCTTCGTTGTGAATTCCATATATGCTCTTTTTACTTGTTTATTTTACCCTTTTTATTACCATTGAGGCCCACTCGGACAACGCCTGTTTTGCGTTGCTGCCAAGAGA
>DCHN01000049.1:3719-22143 GCA_002315995.1 Bacteroidales bacterium UBA1751
CGACTTATCTTCTCCTCCCCGGCAGAGGCATCCATTGCCAGCAGGGTCTGGAACTCGGGCTGCATGTCAGGCGTCACGCTTCTGAATGCGTCAACCAGCAGCCAACTCTTTTTGTTGTTGAGAATGTCGCCCCCTATTGCCTTTCCGAAAATCTTCTCATCTCCAAAGGTGTCAAAGTAGTCATCCTGTATCTGGAACGCTATTCCAATGTGATAGGCGAACTTGTATATGAGGTTTACAGTGTCATCATCTGCGTTGCCCATTATTGCACCTATTGCAGCAGAGGTGGCAATGAGAACAGCCGTCTTGAGACCTATCATCTCTATGTAGTCGTCCATTGTAATGAATGGAAGATCTTCAAAGTTCATATCATACTGCTGCCCCTCACACACCTTGGCCGCCATGTCATTGAAAAGCGAAAGGATGTTCCCCAACTTGTCACTGTTGCATTGGCTTATGAGGGAGTATGCTGCAATGTTCATCACATCGCCCGAGAGTATGGCAATGTTGCTGTTCCACCTCTTGTAAACCGTTGGCTGACCCCTCCTTATTGAGGCGTTGTCCATTATGTCATCGTGTATGAGGGTGAAGGCGTGGAAAATCTCAAGTGCCATTGCAGGTTTGAGCACCTTGTTGTTGAGCTCATCCTTGAACAGGGAGTATACCAGCAGACAGGTCAGAGGCCTGAGTCTCTTGCCGCCTATTGACACCATATACCTCAAAGGTGCGTAGAGTTCCTGCGGATCCTTCTCAAAATCCAGCTCTGCAAGAGACTTCTCAATTATATTCTGTAGTTGTGGAATCGTGTACATATTATGCAAATATACTAATTTTTGACACCTCTTGCACTCCTGCTCCAAACAACGGCTCCGTTAATGGCATTGGCGAGATAGAAGACCCACATCAGAAAGACAACAGCCGCATGAGGAGTCCCGTTGTACCATAACCATCCCCACATTATTACACTTACAATATCGGTAAGTATCCACAATATCCACTGCTCCATATATGCCTTGACCATAAGAAACATGGCAACAATTGAAAAAATGGTGGTGAAGGAGTCCTTGTATGGCTGTGGATCTGCTGTAAACTCACTAAGTACATAGCCTACCAGCAGCGTGGCCACAATGCTCACTGCGGCTGTAATAAGCCGGCCCTGTATTGAAAGAAACCTGCACTGCACCAGTGTAGAGGCCTCACACTGCTGCGAAGACTTGCGTCTGTTCCAAAGGAGCCATCCAATTATGTTCATTGGAAAATAATAGAGGATATTGAGCACGGCATCACCGTAAACCTTGCTCTTGAATGAGATATAACCGTAAAGAAGCACGTTTACTATACCGAATATATAGTTCCAGATGCTTCTTTTTGCAACAAGCACAACGCATACAACTCCCGTTATTCCGGCAATTGAGCCCATTATGTCTATCTCATTCTTCAACCAGTTGCAAATGAGTGTTGTGGCAATGATGCCTATAATAAGAAACCAGTCAAACAAGTTGAGTGTAGATCTCTTGGTGATTTCTGCCATACCAATGTTCAATTAACTATTTATGCATATTTTTAAAGCGAAATGCTGAAGAGAAGCTCGAACTTGCCGCTCCGCGCCATTTGTCTGTAACTGTATCTTACTCCAAGGCTTGCCGGATATCCTATACTGAGATAGTAACCATCGAGCGAAGCCTCTATTCCATACGAACTGATGTTTGTCCACTCTGTCTTCATAGGACCGTTCTCCACTCTTGCCTTATATGAAAGTCCCGCAAAATCTGCAAAAGGAGTGAACCTCATACGTGTAGCGTAAAGGAGCCACCATATATTGAAATCGCCCAGATACACAGGAACCTGATAGTCAAGGGTAACCTTCCAGTAGTTCTCTCCGTACATCTTTTCGTAACCTCTTGGCATTGAAATAAGATTGCTCATATAGAAGATCTTCCCATCTGTGAAACTCTTCTGAAATCCTCCACCCAGACGGAAGCCATCAATGCTTCCGAAACCGGGAGCGTATGCATAGCCCTCAATTGCAGCTGATGATGCAAAGAGAGATGATTGCGTAGGGCAGAACTTTGAAAAGGCTTTTATTCCGCCTCCCCAGCGAGGATATACTTCACTGTGTGACATCTTCCGGTATTTATAGAGCGTGAAGCCGGCTATCATCTCATTATAGAGATACTTGTTCCCCGAGATGTCATAAAATTTGTTGTTGTCAAACTTGTAAAGCACCTGTGGAACAAAGCCGCTGTTCCATCCTCCCCTGCTGAAATTGAACGGTACATATACCGATGCCTGCAGCTCAAACAAATGGCCTCTTGCATCACCTGATTTCAAAACATACCCCTGGTCATCTTTTTCAACGGAAATCTCGCTCCTGCGCTCGGAATTATAGTCCGCCTCCAATCTGAATACAGGATAGAGACCGGTATACTCCGCCATAATATGGCCGCCGTGGTATCCAGGTCTGTAAGAGTAGCCGAAGAGCGAAACCAGTGTACCAAGCTTGTTCTGCGAGAGAAGAGTTGCACCCAACGAGACATAATCTCTTGTATTCTCACCTGTGGAGTTCATTATTCTGTTGGGATTTATATAGAAAGGGGCCCAGGAGTGAAGGTTGAAGAGATGTTTGGCCTTATAGTATCTCTCCGAGTCATACTTTACTCCGGCAGGTTTGAGGTAATTCTCCCTTGTCTCCCTTATTATTGAGTCAGAAGGCTGCTCCCATAGAGTTGAAGTGAAAATGGTGGTATCCCTCTCATTCAACTTTTCCGAGTCGAATTCCGTATACACGGGTTTGTATCCATCCAATGTCACATTGGAGTAGTAAACTCTTCCGTCGTCAGTGGCAAATGGAGAGTGCGCTCCATAAAGTGAATTGGTAACTCTGTGAGATATGCTTCTTATGGTGGTGCCGCTGTTTGGATCAAGGTCTATAAGATCCTCCTCATTCACACAGTAGATGTTGTCAACACCATCGAAATCAGATTCAAAATAGATGGCTCCTTTGCTTTGGGAGAGATTTGATATTGATGAGTATGAATAACCTGAAACTCTGCTCCAGGCATCCCTGTTGTTCATATATAACTCTCCTGAACCAAGAATCTTCATAATGTCAACCCTGTATAGGGCAACTCCATTTACATCAAGACCCAGGGCATAGAGCCATTTGCTGCACCATATTGTCTCAAGAATCTGAATATGTGCTCCGGGGCCTGTAATTTCACACAGCTCCTCCCGTGTTGAAAGCCTGAAAATCTTTACCGAAGACTCACCCTGAACGTCATATTTAATTGCCGATATGCGCTCTCCAGATTCATCCGGCATAGGGTTGAAGAGCCTCTCACCATGAGTGATTTTTGTAATATCGCCGCTTGCTATGTCGTAAAGATATATATTGGAGTTGTTCTTGTGCACCCACCTGGCCGATGGTGTAATTTCAGACCAGACCAGGAACTTGGAGTTGCCCTTGATTTGACTGGTGTTGGATGAGAAGGCCTGAAGGGTCTTCTCCCCGCCTCTGTGCTGCTTCACAAAATCCGTGTTGGTGCTCACCATTACAAGTGAAGTTGGCTGGGCATAACCTCTCTTTATATAGATGACTGAATCTGGAGATACAACCACCGGAGATACATAGGTCTGGTAGAAACTGCTCTCCTTGTGCGGAATAGTCTGTGCCTCTGTAATTTCCCTGCGCTCCAGGTCCGCTCTCCATTTCTCCAGATACCAATCCTTCATGCTGTTGAAGTAGGAGTTGTAACTCCCCTTGGTTATATATCTGTTATAAGCCGAAAGATCTGAATAGGGGTTGTAGAAGTGGTCCGCCATATACTTCAGAAGTCTGGCGCTCAAATGAGGAGTCTTTGCAATTGAATGGGCATGTTCGGCCTGAAGATATCCGAATTCATATATGCTTGGAGCATATTTCTTGTATGAGCCGTATCTCCACTGACGTCTGTTCCTCTGCTCTCCGCTCAGGAAGGCAGCCCTGTAGTACTCAAAGAACTGAGCCTTTCTTCCCCTGCCGGCCGGAGAGTAGTGCGTCTCCCTGTAAACGGCATCACCTTCAAGAAAGTATTGTCCCGCGTATGCTCCTGCCGCAAATCCAGTGGCCATTTGTCCGAAAACAGCATAGAAGAGCTTCATGTTCTTTCCTGTAAAGTGCTCCAACTGGCCCACATGCGCGCTCTCGTGAAGAACCAGCTGAAGATCCCATGGAAGCGAGAAGTCAGCCGATACCTGGGGTGTAGTGTACAACTCCACCCTCTTGGGGGCCCAACTCACAACTCCATTGCTCAGAAGGTTATATGGATGAAGGATGACTTCAATAGGGTCGGGATTTATCTGCAAATCGGACATGGTCTGCTGCCTGGTACTTTCGAGCAGCCAGGTGTACTGTTGGGCAAGCGAATCAACTTCCATAGGATATACGACCCTGTAGTTGGGTGTCTTTATGACATTCCACTTTATGCTTGCCGGATCATCTCCCGTACTGTAGAACTGCGCACCGGCCCTGCCGGAGAGCAAAGCAGTTAACAATATGAGAAAAAATATCTTCCTGATCATCTCCATTACCTGTTATTCCAATGAATGCTGCTTTTCAACCACTCTTATTGCAACGCAGTTCGGAACCCTCCTCTCACCATTGTGGTCAAACTTCTTGTTGTCGCATGGATAGCTGACTATTCCATTGCTGTTCTCTATTCCCTTTGAATCGGCAACCGACTTCTCTATGTAAAGGGCTGTTGAACCTCCACCATCGAGATTGAGAAGATCCTTTGCGCCAAGCCATTTGAAGAATGCGCGCATCTCCACCAAAGACATTCCGTTGGCCTGGGCGGAACGGCCGTCAACACACACCAGCCAAATTTTTCCATTGGGAAAAACCGCAATGGCTGTTCGCGGATGCCTGTTGTAGTTGAAGCTTACCTCCTCTATTGGCAAGGTGGCTCCTGCATGCATCAGAAGCGGTCCGCACGACATTACATATGGATCTCCAAGACGTTTCTCAAAATCCATATCCAAATCATCGGGATTTGCAATTGTAACTCTTGAACAGCTGTCAATTATAAGAACACCATCGTTTGTGCGTCCTCTCTTCGTTCTGTTCTCATCTCCATTCCCATTTATGAGCCTGCCTCCTACAACCAAATGGCAAACCGCATTGTGAGGTTTGTTGAAACTGAAGAAATTCCCGTTAACCGCAGCCAGCACACCTGCTTCCGAAGCCATTTGGGAAGTGCCTTTCCTCTCCTGTTCGCTGCACAGAAGCTCCATTGCCACCCCGTTTGCCGAAGGTGTGAACTCAACTGCCGAAATGAACTGGTTTGAAGAGAAGAGGTTACCCTCGAATGAGAGGCTCATGTAGTATACGCCATTTTCAATCTCCACCCTTCTCCACTGGGCATCAACAACTGCAGATGAATCTGCTGCAGTAACATTGCCGTACCAGTTCTCCTTCTGCTGAGCGCTCAGCAGGGAGATGGCCATTACAGTAAAAAGGGCTGAGAGTAAGAATCTTTTCATGTTCGGTTTCATATAGCTCTGTTTTATTTTATCTCCTCAATTGCTTCAGATATGTTTATAATATAGTCGCCCATCTGCTCCACCTCGTTGACCATATCCATATAATATACTCCTGTTGTATAATCATACTCCTTGTTCTCCAGAGAGATTAGATGCTCCTCCTTGAGTGAGGTTCTCATCTCATTTATGTCATGTTCTATTCTGCGTGCGTTGGATATCTCCTCCAGATTCCCATAGTCACACTGAAGATTTGCCAGAAGGGCCTCCAGTCCGCTGTCAACAAGGTCGAACATTCCGTTGAGTCTGCGCAGCATTGCAGGCGAGTATGACACCTTGTGGAAGTTGCGTTTCTTTATGATTCTGGCAATATTGAATCCTGAGTCCCCCATACTCTCAAGCTCCCCTATTATTCTGTACATTGCCTGAATCCTCAAACCTGTAAGATGCGACACCTCTCCCTGTGAAATCTCAGTGAGATACTGGGCTATTTCATACTCTATTCTGTCTGTAATCTGCTCATAGTGTTCAAGCATCCTGTAGTGCTCCTCAAATACCTCCTCCGAGTCGCTGTTCAGCGCAACCCTGGCATATCCCCACTCCCTTTTGCACAACTGGGCAAAGTGTACTATTTCGGCCTTTGCCTGCCCCAGCGAAAGTTCGGCGGTGTTCAGCAGACCCCCTCTGAGAAACTGGAGCTTGAAAACCTCCTCCTCAGCCTTTGGATTGGAGACCATTGAGGTAACGGCCTTCACTATATACCTCTTGAACCAAATCTGTACAAACATGTTCAGAACATTGAACAGCGTATGCGCCATTGCCACTGCTATCATGAGGGAGTTCTTTCCGGCACCGGGATCCATAGGATTGTCACACCCCACATGGGAGGTGGCCATTGACACCAGCGATATGAACCATGCAAAGAAGCAGAGGGAGAGAATGACACCTATAAGGTTGAAGAGCAGATGAACCCTTGCCGCACGTTTTGCGGAGACATTTGTCATAGAAGAGGCCACATTGGCCGTGAAGGTTGTACCAAGGTTCTCTCCGAGCAGCATTGCAACTCCCATTGGAAAGGAGATGAATCCCTGCCCCACCAGGAGGATAGTGAGTGCTATTGTTGCTGACGAAGCGCGCAGAAGCACCGTTATTACTACACCTATCGCCGTAAAAAGAAGAACAGATACAAAGCCGTGGGACGACCACTGCGCCATTGCTGCGGAAATGGAGTCAATACAGTGGGCCGGTGGGAAGGTTCCGTTCATATACCAGAGGCCCAGCAGGAGAAGCGATGCTCCTATTATGAGCTCACCTATGCCGTTTCTCCCCTTAACCCTTGAAATCATAAGGAAGAAACCAACCGCTATTGCTGGAAGCAGTGCTGCAAAGAGGTTGAAGCGCATGCCAACAAGCGCAATGATCCATGCAGTGACTGTTGTGCCAATGTTTGCACCCATTATTATGCCAACCGACTGTGAAAGCGAAAGGATGCCTGCATTAACAAAGCTGACAACCATTACGGTTGCAGCAGTTGACGACTGTATTATGGCTGTAATGGCCACACCGAGAAGAACGGAGGAGATGCTTCCCTTTGTAAGGGATGTAATGAGGCTCCTGAGCTGGTTGGCCGCAATTTTCTGAATGCTCTGGCTCATCATCTTCATTCCATACAGGAACAGAGCCATGGCGCCAAGCAATGTCAGTATGTAGAGTAGAATATCCATAGCGGGCATTTTTGCAAATATAACCAATTATTCTTTATGGGACAGGGTCATATCCGCTTCCTCCCCACGGATGACACCTGAGAATTCTTCTTACTGCAAGGTATGTGCCCTTTATTGGGCCATGCTTTCTCAACGCCTCAATGGCGTACTGTGAACAGGTGGGTGTGAAACGGCATGTGGGTGGCTTGAGCGGAGAGATGCAAACCTGATAGAATCTCACCAGGAGAAGAAGTGGGGCTGATAATATTTTCCTTAACGTTTCCCTGCAGTTCATTGGCGTGAAATGGTGGTGAGAGCCTCTCTGATTCCTCCCTCAATTGAACCATAATTGAGTTCGCTCTTGGCAACGTAAACAAAAAGAATGTGATATGACTCGCCCTCGGGAAGAATTGACTTGTTCAGCCTATAGGCCTCCCTGCTCCTTCGTTTGAGAAGATTTCTCCATACGGCCCTCTTGAAATTCCTCTTTGGTACAGATATCACAACAGCAGTTGGAGATAGGGAGTCGGAGCACTTTTTATATGTAACTCTGAATGGATAAGCGAAGAGATGCTCCCCCTCACTCATAAGTGAGGACAATTCCTTTTTGGAACTCAGTCTCTCCTCTTTCTTGAAAGTGAACTGATGCATTAATATCCTTTATGCCCTCTCCTGCTCAAGGTACATTTCAAGAGCCTTTGAAACGGAAGGGCACTCCGGTGTTGGAGCGTTTATAAGTGTTGCCAATTTTGCACTCTTGGCCTCCTTTGCCGTTGATGGACCAAAAGTGATTATTCTTGTATCGCCTTGAACAAACTCAGGGTAACTCTCGTAGAGCGACCTTACATCTGCCGGGCTGTAGAAAACCAGAAGGTCATAATTTTTCAGATTCAGAGCCTTGAGATCGGCATAAAGAGTCTTGATGAAGACAGCCGAACTGTGTTTGAGCTTTGATTTTACGAAGAGCCTGTGAAGTGAGGTCTTTGATGAATCGGCCAGCGCAAGCAGGAAATTCTCATCCTTATGCTTGGTTCCTATTGCAGTTACAATTGATTGTATTGTTCCGTCTCCGTAGAATATCTTCCTCTTCCTGTATACTATGTGTTTCTGCAAATAGAGTGCAATTGCCTCAGTGGTGCAGAAATACTTCATTGTCTCGGGAACCTCATAACGCAACTGCTCGCATATTGCAAAGAAAGCATCAATGGTGCTTTTGGCTGAAAAAACTACGGCTGTAAAATCGGGGATATTTACCTTCTGCGCTCTGAATTCCCTTATGCTTACGGGTTCAACTTTGAAAAACTGGTTGAAATCTATCTGAACCCCATATTTGTTAATAATATCCGTGTATGGTGAGTTCAGCGGCTGAGGCTGTGAAATCAATATTTTCTCTACCTTATTCATCTCTCTATAGTACCTCCTCTCATGCGCCAAGCTGTGCAGTTGCCTTAAACAGAGCCACTAACAAAAAAATTGGCAAAAATTCGAGGGCGCAAAGGTATAAAATTCTGAAAGAAATTGAAAATTCGTTGAGTTTCAGAATTGAAAAAATTTTTGAAGCATGCAGTATTACAACAAAAAGGGTTGCACAGCAAAGATATACAGAGAAGAAAATGACATCCAATGCATCAACAATGTAGGTGAGAAAGAAGGCCGGCAGAAGAAGAAAGATCAGAAAGATGAAATAGGACCAGAATATTTTTCTCAGCAGGGAGAAGATTCTTGTGTGATTCACCCAATTAAGCATATTGAAGAGAGATATTCGTGCTATTATAATGACAAAAAACAACAGCATGGATACTATTGTGGCAATTGAGCGTGGAATATGGAAAGATTCTGAGAATCGGTTGCAGTATGCGTACGAAATGAGTATTGAAAGGAAAAAGCAGACAAAGATAAGGGTAAGGTTCCTCGACCTGACCTTGGCTATGCTCTCCTCAAGCCTCTCAACGGAGTTATTGTGGAATATGGCCCCGCATATATCGGCAACAGTGCTGCACAGGCGGGAAAATGAGTGAAGAAGAAGCAGGAGCGCAACAATATATATGGCTATTGTAAGCCAGATATCCCATACCGCTACCGTATATAAAGCCTGATGCATATTCAATTACCGCCCTTTTTCTTTACAACATATCCCATTGAGCAGAGAATGGTGAACACCTTCTCCTTGAAGTCGCCCTGAACAATTATCTCCCCATCCTTGGCACTTCCACCCACTCCGCACTTTGTCTTCAATGTCCTGCCCAAATCAACAAGATCTTCATCTCTTCCAACGAATCCCTCCACAAGGGTAACCTGTTTTCCTCCACGGTTCCTTCTGTCGAGGGAGACATAGAGCTTCTGCCTCTCCGGAGAAGGTGTTTCCACCTCTTCCTGCACACCTGTATCGTACTGAAAATTGGTATTGGTGGAGTATACAACCCCCAGTCTATCCTTCCAATCGTTACCTGCCATAGAACAAAATAATTTTTACAATGCAAAGATATCCAAACAAATATTACCTTTGCAAGTTATGGAAACAAGTTTTTTCAAGAAAATCAACAACATTGCCGCATGCAGCGTTTTTGCTGTTGCAGCATTCACCTATCTCTCCACCATAGAGCCTACTGCAAGCTTCTGGGACTGCGGAGAGTTCATAGCTTCGTCATATAAACTGGAAGTGGGCCACCCGCCTGGAAACCCTGTATTCCAGCTTTTTGCAAGAATCTTCACCCTTTTTGGCAACAACATGCACGCAGCAATGCTCATAAATGCCATGAGCGCACTGTGCAGTGCACTCACCATATTCTTCCTCTATTTGACAATTGCACATCTGGGAAGAAGAATAGTTGAGAAGAGTTCCGGCACAAGCTGGTATGAAGGAGGAGTTGCAATACCAACTGCAAGTGCCATTGCAGTCATTGGTTCAGCCGTTGTTGGTTCCCTGGCATACTGCTGGTCAGACACCTTCTGGTTCTCGGCAGTTGAAGCTGAGGTGTATGCAATGTCATCACTCTTCACGGCTGTGGTCTTCTGGGCTATGCTCAAATGGGAAGATTGTGCCAACGAGCCATACGCCAACAGGTGGATTGTACTCATAGCATTCCTTATGGGAATATCAATTGGAGTGCACCTGCTCAACCTGCTTACCATTCCGGCGCTTGTCTTCATATGGTACTTCAAGAGAAGCAAGCTCACCACACCTTGGAAATGTGTGAAGGTATTCCTCATCTCCTGCATAATTCTGGCGGTGATTCTCTGGGGTATAATTCCATACGTTCCAAAGATTGCCGCATACGTGGACCTCTTCTTTGTGAACACCCTTGGATTCCACTACAACATAGGAGCATCAATCTTTGTACTTCTGCTGCTTGCGGCAATATTCTGGGGAGTCTTCAAGACATACAGGAATGGGAAGGTTGTTCTCAACACCATTCTCCTCTGCACCGGTGTCATTCTTATAGGATACTCCACATTTGCAGTAGTGGTGATACGTTCATCGGCGAACACTCCTACCAATGAGTATCATCCAGACAATCCTTTCACCCTTGTAAGATACATTGGCAGGGAGCAGTATGGTAACAGGCCTCTCTTATATGGCCAGACCTACGCTTCACCGTGGGAGGAGACAAAGGAGAGCACTTACTGGAACGTATACAATGGAAAATACATAGAGGTTCCTGCACCGGTTGAACCGGTATATTCAAAAGAGTCAAAGATGCTCTTCCCAAGAATGTACTCTGCGGGCGGCGGTGACCAGTACATAGCCTTCTACCAGATGTACACCGAAGGTAAAGGAATAAGAATTCCCGACTCCAAGCATCTGAAACCTACCATGGGCGCCAATCTGAAGTACTTCCTCGACTACCAGGTTGATTTCATGTATATGAGATACTTCATGTGGAACTTTGCAGGAAGGCAGAACGACCTCCAGAGCACCGTTCCGGGAGAACCTATTAAAGGAAACTGGGAGTGCGGAATAGGATTCATTGACAAGGCGCGTCTTGGCGACCAGAGCCAGGGTCCTGACTTCATTGTACACAACAAGGCAAAGAACCACTTCTACCTTCTGCCTCTCATTCTTGGAATAATTGGTCTCCTGTTCCAATACAAATACGACAAGCGCAACTGGAGCATTACCATGCTTCTCTTCTTCCTTACCGGACTGGCCATTGTTGTATACCTCAACCAGACACCATTCCAGCCAAGGGAGAGGGACTATGCGTATGCAGGTTCATTCTATGTATTCACTATTTGGATAGGTTTTGCCGTACTCTGGCTCATGCAGCTTTTGTGCAAACTGTTCGAAAAGGTTGCAAAGGGCGAAAAGAGTGAAATAGCCGGAGCAGTGGCTGCATCTGTAATATGCCTTTTTGTTCCTCTTCAAATGGTCAGCCAGACCTGGGATGACCACGACCGCAGCGGAAGATATTTTGCGCGTGACATGGCCTGGAACTACCTCAACAGCTGCGATGAAAATGCCATTCTGGTATCGCACGGTGACAATGACACCTTCCCTCTCTGGTACAGCCAGGAGGTGGAGAGCACAGGAACCGACACAAGGGTTGTAAACACCTCGCTGCTTGGAACTGACTGGTACATAAACCAGCTTACCTACAAACAGTATGAGAGTGACCCTATTCCGTTCGATTTGGACAGAATGCAGTATTTCTATGGAGTGAACGACATTGTTTACATCATAGAGCGTTTCGAAAAGCCAATGCTTCTGAAAGATATCATGAGAATCTTCAAGAGTCCTGAGGCTGCTGTTAAGCTCGAGGACGGGAAGCTCTACAACTACTTTGCCGCAAGGGAGCTGCTTCTCCCTGTGAACAAGGAGAATGTGAGAAAATACAACATTGTTCCCGAGAAATACATGGACCAGGTTCCTGATACAATAACCCTGACCATATCTTCAGGAAAAAGGTATCTCGACAAGACGGAGCTCATGATTCTTGACCTTCTCTCAAACTACAACTGGGACAGGCCTCTCTACCTGAACCAGAAGGCCGGTGATGTGAATATAGGTATAAAGGATTACCTGATGTATGCCGGAATGACATACAAGTTCGTTCCTATAAAGAGCTCAACCGGAACCGATTCCAAGACTCTGCTTATGGATGAGGAGGCCATGTATCAGAAGGTGATGAACGAGTACAGGTTCGACAACTTCCGTGACACCACACTCTACTACGATTACCAGCATCTGCTCTCGTTCAACACACTTGTAAGCTACCGTTTCCTTCACACAAACGTTGCCAAGAACCTCTATTTGGCAGGTGAGGAGAAGAAAGCGCTTGATGTTTTGGACAAGATGGTTGAGAGATTCCCTTCAAAGTCACTTCCTTTGAACAACGTGATCATAAGCAATGTGAACGACAAGGCTGTGCTGGATGCAATATGCCTCTACCTGAACCTTGGCGCCGAAGATAAGGCCGAAGCACTTGCCAATGAGTTCATTGCCGAGACCGTTGATGGAATAACGCTCTATTCACAGATTCTCCGTGACGATTTCCTCAATTCAGATGCACTGCAGCAGTGCTTTGCATACCTGATTTACCTTGAGGACGCCTTCAAGGAGTATGGAAACAGTGCAAAGGCAGATGAAATTGGAGATATTGTGGAGAAGAACCTTGCACCTTTGAAGCAGTATTATCAGGAATAGTCCGAGACCTTCAGAAGCGGAGTTCCGGTTCAATTACTGAACCCCCTCCTTATACTCTGAAATGATTCTTGCAACCCTGGAGCCGGCCGCTTTGGCAAGAGCCTCCGGGGTTGCCTCTTTTATGCGCTTCCAGCTTCCGAACGCCTTGAGCAGCTTCTGCTTTGAAACTTCACCTATTCCCTTTATGGAATCCATTTCACTGGCAGTCTGTGCCTTTGCCCTGCGGGAACGGTGGTGCGTAATGCCGAAGCGGTGCGCCTCGTCCCTTATATGCATTATCAACTTGAGCGATAGTGAATTCTTACTCAGCAGCAACGGATTGACCTCACCCGGTATTATGAGCTCTTCAAGCCGTTCGGCAATGCCTATTACCTTCATGCGCCCATCGAGCCCGAGGTCATGGAGCGCATTGAGCGCGAAGTGGACCTGGCCCTTTCCACCATCTATCACCACAAGTTGTGGAAGTGGTTCATCCTCCTCCAGAAGACGGCTGTAGCGCCTGGTTACAACCTCATACATTGAGGCGTAGTCGTTTGCGCCCACAACGCTCTTTATGAGAAAGTGCCTGTAGTCCTTCTTGCTCGGTGCCCCGTTCTTGAAGACCACGCAGGCGGCAACAGGATTGGTTCCCTGTATGTTGGAGTTGTCGAAGCACTCTATGTGCATTGGCAGCTGCGACATTCCAAGATCTGTCTGGAGCTTCTCAACTGCAGGTGAAATGCTTCTCACCCTCTCCTCAATAACCTCACTCTCCTGCTTGAGCCTGTTGAACCTGAATGCACTGGCATTCTTTGTACATAGTTCCAGAAGGGCAAGTTTGTCACCCTTTACCGGCACATGCATATTCCTCCCCTCAAGCTGTACCGAGGGCATGAATGGAACAAGTATTTCAGGTGCGGCACAATCTGTTGCGGTGGAAACAGATGAGGATCTCCCCTCAAACAATATGTCATAAATGGCTGTCATGAAGCGCCAGAGAACATCGGCCGGCTCCTCTTCAATGTTAAGGCGCATCTCAAGGTTCAGGGCCTGTACTATGGCACCGTTATTCACCCTGAAATAGTTTCCATACACCTTGTAATCCTGGGTGGCCAGTGCAAAGACATCGACATTGGTTATTGAAGGGTGAACAATTACGGAACGGCTGCAATGGGCTGTGAGCAGAGAGAGTTTCTCCTTGTACTCCTGGGCAAGTTCAAACTCAAGGTTCGAGGCGGCCTGGGCCATCTTTGCCTTGTATTCTCGTTCAAGAGGTGCAGTTTCGCCCTTCAACACTGCCGTTATGTTCCTTATCCAGGAGTCATACTCCTGTTGCAATATTTTTCCTGTACAGGGTGCCTTGCACTTGGCGAGATGGTATTTCAGGCACTCCTTGAATTTGCCTGCCTCTATTTTTGAGTTTTCAAGACGTGCGGTGCATGTCCTGAGCGGATAAAGCGATTCTATTAATTCAAGCAGATGGTTGGCGTATGTAACCGAACTGTAGGGGCCGTAGTAGCCGGAGCCATCCTTTACGAATCTTCTGGTGAGGAAAACTCTTGGGAACGGTTCGTTCTTCACGCATATCCACGGATATGTCTTGCTGTCCTTGAGCAGAATGTTGTATCTGGGCTGATACTGCTTTATGAGATTGTTCTCCAGAAGAAAGGCATCTGCCTCTGATGAAACAACGGTGTGTTGCAGGTCGGCAATCTTGGATACAAGGACCCGTGTCTTCACGTTGAGGCGCGAGGGGTCAACAAAGTATTGGGAAACCCTTTTGAAGAGGTCCTTCGCCTTGCCTACGTATATTACCGTACCATTTATGTCAAGGTATCTGTATACTCCCGGCTGGTGAGGAAGGAGTGCAACCTTATCCTTAATTGACATATTTTTTTTACCTTTGCTGGTTCGTGACCAAAAACTTGTTTTATGGCAACAAAATTAATCAATAATTCCCAAATCAAGACCGCCATTCACGGTAAGGGAATATTGGGAGACATAGCAGCCAGGGCTACAATGTCCGTTCTTGGACTGAACAAGATAAACAGGATATACGCTCCTATAAGCGAATATATGGGAGTTGAATTCGCCGACAAGCTGCTTGAGAGATTGAATATAACCATTGACTTCAATGAGAGCGAGCTTGCAAACATACCTCTTGACAAGCCCTTCATATTCACCTCCAACCATCCGTTCGGGGCGGTTGACGGAGTGATTCTCCTGAGCATTATTGGAAAGATAAGACCTGATGTGAAGATTCTCACGAATTTCATTCTTTCATATATACCAAACCTTACAGACAACTTCTTCCCTGTGAATCCGTTTGCCAACAGCAACGTTTACAGCAGTGTTAAGGGGCTTCAAATGGCAATTGAACACCTTCAGAACGGTGGTTGCCTCGGTCTTTTCCCGGCAGGTGAGGTTTCATCGAACAAGAATGATGAGAACGTTGTGAAGGATCCGCTCTGGCAGCCTTCAGTAATAAAGCTCATAAAGAAGTGCAACGTTCCCGTTGTACCTGTATATTTCGATGGGCAGAACTCCAATCTGTTCCACATATTGGGCAAGGTTCACCCTATGTTGCGTACAATAAGGCTTCCTCACGAACTCTCCAACAAGAAGAACAAGACCATATCAGTGCGTTTCGGTGCACAGATTCCAATTACGGAGATTTCAGAGTGCCCTAACCTCAAGTCTCTTGGAAGCTATCTCAGAAACAGGACCTACGCACTTGAGGCCAACATAGAGAGAATGGAGGAGAACAAACAGGCACTCGCAAAGTACAAGACCAAGATTGCAGAGTCAGCACCTGCAGAGGAGATTGAAGCCGAGTTGAAGAAAATTGAGCACTGCAAGCTCTTCAAGGTCTACAACTACGCCTGCTATTTGGCCGAATATGACGATATTCCTGTTCTTATGCGTGAAATAGCAATACGCAGGGAAATTGCCTTCCGCGCCGTTGGTGAAGGCACTGACACTCCTCTCGATACCGACAAATACGATACCTACTACAAGCATCTCTTCCTCTGGGATGAGGAGAAGAAGACAATAATAGGAGCATACCGTCTTGGCTTTGGAAAGGAGATCATAGAGAAATATGGCCTTGCCGGTCTCTATTCCGACTCTCTCTTCCGCTACAAGAACGATTTCATTACACAGCTTGTAAGGGCAATGGAGCTTGGCCGCTCGTTCGTGTCACTCGAATATCAGAAAGATGCGCTTGCTCTGATGCTTCTGCTCAAGGGGCTGCTCTATACGGTGCTCAAGTTCCCAGATATCAAATATCTCATTGGGCCTGTAAGCATAAGCTCCTGGTATCCTATGTTCTACAGGAGCATAATGATACACTACCTCAGAAAGATGCACTCTGCCGCACAGTTCTCAAAGAGCATCAACCCAAAGACACCTTTTGTGCCTGATTACCTGAGGGTGAATCCAGATGACCTTCTGGTTACAAAGATATCTTCACTTGAGAAGTTCGACCGCTTCCTTTCACGCTCAAGCAACGGCAAGTACAGGCTGCCTACCCTTCTCAAGAAGTATCTTAAGATCAACTGCAGAATCATTGACTACAACGTTGACCCTGATTTCAACTACTGTGTTGACGGACTCATTCTGCTCGATGTTTATGACCTTCCAAAGAGCGAGATAGATGCTCTCTGCAAGGACTTCGAAGACAAGGAGCCTATATACAGAAGATTTGACATAACCAGCAATGAGCTGGATCAGGATGTTGCAATTTAAATATTAATCTAACACTCTCCGGGAATGAACACCTCACGATTCAAACAGGCTGGAAGCCTGATTCTGGCAATTGCCCTTATTCTCTCAGCTTTTTCACTCTCTGCCCAGCAGAGCTCAGGCAAAGGAGATAAGATAAACGGACATGAATATGTTGACCTTGGTTTGAGCGTCAAGTGGGCTACATGCAACGTGGGTGCAAGCGAGCCTGGTGATTATGGTAAATATTTTGCCTGGGGAGAGATCGAGGAGAAATTCAGCTATACCTGGGGAGATTACAAGCTTCGTGATCTGTGCTGCATAACCCTTGGAGAGAAAAATGATGCGGCAACAGCGGAGTGGGGTGAGAAGTGGAGAATGCCAACAATGGAGGAGTGGAATGAACTGAGGGACAAATGCATTTGGAAATGGATGAAGAGGGGAGGCAACTGGGGTCATGAGGTTCAGGGGCCGAACGGCAACACCATTTTCATTCCTGCAGCAGGCGTAAAATTCATCAATACCAAAGGCTTTGCCGATAAGGCAGGTTACTACTGGTCATCCACATTCTACAGCCCGGGAAGCGCATACTTCCTTCACTTTGACTCAGAAAATGTCAATGTCGTATTCAACAACCGCGGCAACGGCCAATCAATTCGCCCGGTAACTGAATAAAAAATCCATTATCTTTTCAATGGTTGCATCCTTGAGCAGCACCTTTTTGTTCTCATCGAGCAAATAGAGGCTTGGTATTGCTCTTATACCCCACTTGTCATTATCCTTGATTTCGGCGGTAGGGTCGGCGGCATATATCCACTCCGAAGGAAAATCCTTGAAGTCTGCCTCCCACTGCTCCAGATCCTCGTCCGGGTAAATTGAGAGCACTATGAGACTCTTTTCGTCAATCATCCGGCGCAGTTGAGGGTTCTGCGAAAGGGTAGCCTTTATCTCTTTGCAACTGGTGCACCCCGGGTTGTTGAAATAGACTATGAGCAGCTTTGCTGCGGTCTTGTGTAGTGTTGTAAGCCTCTTTGCCCCACCACCCGTGAGATAGATATACTTGAAGTCAAGAGCAACCGTTCCAACCCTGTTTGTGCAGACTATTTTGTAATGCTCCCTATAGGCCGTTTTATCATCATTGGAAAGGGTTTTGGAGGCAATTATGCTCTCCAGTACCGGAATATAGAGTTCCTCGTTTAAAAGCGGCGAATTCGGGAAATAGAGCAGGTCCTCAAAAACCTTCATCATCTGTGTGAGATGAGGCTTTGATTCATCAACCATTGACATTGCCCTCTTTATTCCCTTGCATGCCTGGTCGTATGGAACAGTTGATATAATCTGTATGTATTGTGAAGTTGCCCTCTTAAGAACATCCTCCTGAATCCTGTAATCAGCGTTGCTCCTTATTGCGGCAATGTAGTTGTCGAAATAGTGCTCCGCCAGCCACTCTGCTGCTCCCTCTTTGGAAGATTGCAAATACATAGGCAAATCCGTGAAAGGGAAATTGCCTTGTTCCGCATCTTTGTCCTGTTCAACTGCTATGGAATCGCCTGCAGCAATACTCTTATCCTGCCCTTCGCCTCTATAGGGAGAGAAGCCGTTGCCGGCAAAGAAAATTACAATAATCACTGCACAGAATATTCCAAGCAGCAGTTTGGCAACCTTCAAACGCGTTTGTCTCTTTATTATATCCTCCTGACTTACCTTCATCATTACCCTTTGTTAGTTCCGCAAAAATAAATTAAAAAATTGAAGAATATTTTGATAATTCAAAAATGCACCTTACATTTGCACTCGCTTTCGGAAGGAAGCAAGTTTGAGTTTCACTCACATAATCGGGATGTGGCGCAGTTGGCTA
>DCHN01000049.1:22317-22766 GCA_002315995.1 Bacteroidales bacterium UBA1751
GAATCCCCCCCTCACCGCAAAAAAATATCCTAAGTGTCTAATATCAAGCACTTAGGATATTTTCTTTTTCCAAAACGTTGCACCAAAAATGCACCGGAGTAATGCTACTCTTCCGGCAGGAACATAGAAACACAAACTGGGCCGCAGAAACTGCAGCCCAGAGAGTAAGTGGTACAATAAACAATGATTTCTTTATTGTACAATTCATATTATGTTGGTTTGAACTATTTCTTAAGCTGCTTTGCTGCACGCTTTGCCTCAAGCTTTGCTGAGAAGTCGTACATCAAAGGAGTAGCTACGAATACTGAAGAGTAGGTACCAATTACAATACCGAGCAACAGAGCTACTGCAAATCCTCTGATTACCTCACCACCAAAGATTGCAATTGCAAACATTACCACAAATGTTGTGAGTGATGTGTTGAATGTTCTGGCGAGTGTGCTGTTGAG
>DCHN01000049.1:22892-23114 GCA_002315995.1 Bacteroidales bacterium UBA1751
TCAAGGCTGAATGGAAGAATGCCTGTGAATATTGAGAAGAAACCTATGACAATTATTGAGTCATGAGCAAGAGCGGTGATACCGCCTGCAGCCCATGTCCAGTATTTGAAACGGAATGTTATGTATATGAAGATTGCAACCAGTGCAAGGAATACAGCAATAACTGCATCTCTCTTCATGTCGTTTGCAATTGTAGGACCAACCTTGTCGGAACTGATGATA
>DCHN01000064.1:0-1474 GCA_002315995.1 Bacteroidales bacterium UBA1751
GCGAATCACTGAAGTTCGGTGAGGCGCTGAAGAACGGCGGCGCGCAGGTCGCTCTCCTGAATATAGTGGAGGGTGGTAAGGCCGCAGGCGGCTCCGGCCTCGCAGTTATGTATTGAGTCGTCAATGAATAGGATCTTCCCGGCAGGAAGATCTATTGAGTTAATGACGTGGTTGAACGCTTCTGGTGATGGCTTCTGGAGTTTCATTTCACAACTGAAGAAACATCCGTCAAAATCCTTCTCGAAACTCATTCCCTGGGCTGCAAGCCACTTTGAGACGCCATCCATTACAATTGGGTTAGAGTTGCTCAGGATATATACCTTATATTTCTTGCGAAGTTCCTTTATGAGTTCCATCTTGTAAACGGGGAAACTGCTGCAGAATGACATGAGGGCGTTGGCAACCTCCTCCCTGGTAGTTCCCGGGTTAGATTCGGCAATTATGGCATCGCAGAACTGATCTGCCGTAATGTCTCCGTGCTCCATACTTGAAACAAGCCCTGTGGGGTGGCACGCATCCATCTGCTCCTCCATCTTGTAATATCCCAGTTTGTGGAAATTTTTTATGCAGGCTTTCCTGTCAAAAGATATGAGCACTCCGCCCATATCAAAAAGTATGGCTTCTATTTTATTCATATATGATTATGCTGGCCTAATGGCATAGAGTTTCTTCACCTTGGCGGCGAAGGTACAGCAAAATCCCAATAAAGCAATGCGGAGGTAATCAATATATGGAATAGTGTATTTGTGAAATAGTGTATTTGCTTTTCCGCCCTCAATTGAGTAATTTTGTGATTTGCAGAGCGGAAAATGGGAAGTTGATTCAGCCGCGCTGCAATAATTGCATATTACACCAGCTTTATAATGAAACGAGACATCAGATATTTGAATCTGCTTTCCAAGAGATTTCCAACCGTTCAGGCGGCTTGCACAGAGATCATAAACCTGGAGGCAATAATGAATCTTCCTAAAGGCACAGAGCACTTCATAACCGACCTTCACGGAGAGAACGACGCTTTTGAGCATGTGCTCAGGAATGCTTCAGGTGTCATAAAGCAGAAAGTTGAGGACCTCTTTGCCGACAATCTCATGGAGTCTGCCAGAAGGGATCTGTGTACTCTCATTTATTATCCAACCGCAATGCTCAAGATTGTGAAGCAGAGGGAGAAGGATCTTGACGGGTGGTACAAGGTGGTTCTTATAAGATTGGTAAAAGTTCTTGCCGAGGCCTCCTCAAAATATACCAGATCAAAGGTGAGGAAGGCACTGCCTCAGGAGTACTCATATATCATTGAAGAACTGCTGCATGAATCCAAGAGCATAGATGCCAACAAGCATAACTACATAATGGCAATTGTTGAGACCATTGTCTCAACAGGAAGGGCCGATCACTTCATTACAGCAATATGCACGGTTATTCAGAATCTTGTAATTGACTGCCTGCACGTAATAGGTGACATATACGACAGAGGCCC
>DCHN01000064.1:1557-16858 GCA_002315995.1 Bacteroidales bacterium UBA1751
TGGATGGGTGCAGCTGCAGGAAGCAAGTCCTGCGTTGCAAACGTTCTGAGAATGTGCTTCAGATATGCCAACCTCACAACTCTTGAAGATGGATACGGCATAAACATACTTCCCCTTGCAACCTTTGCAATGAAGGTTTACGGAAATGACCCTTGCACCGTTTTCAAGCCGAAAATCAACGAATACGAGGTCATTGATGAATCACAGGCCAAGTTGATTTCCCAGATGCACAAGGCCATAACCGTAATTCAGTGGAAACTGGAGGCCGGTGTAGTTGACCGCCGCAAGGAGTGGGGTATGGAGGGTAGAAAGCTGCTCCACATGATTGACTTCAAGAAGGGTACAGTTGAAATAGACGGCATTGAGTACAAACTTAAGGATTCATCATTCCCTACAATTAATCCTGCCAAGCCATACGAACTTACCAACGAGGAGAAGGATGTCATCATTAAACTCACACACAGTTTCACAGTATCAGAGAGACTTGAGAAGCACATGAAATGTCTTCTCTCAAGGGGTTCCCTCTATCTTGTGAGAAACAACAATCTGCTTCTTCACGGCGCAGTTCCTTTGAATGAAGATGGCTCGTTCAGGGAGATGGATATTCAGGGAAAGAGATACTCCGGAAAGGCCCTTTGCGACAGGATGGACCAGATTGTACGCAGCGCATTTCTTGTTCAGGACAAGCCGGCGGTTCAGAAATATGGTCAGGACTTCCTCTGGTATCTCTGGTGCGGTCCGGTATCCCCAGCATTTGACAAAGCCAAGATGGCAACTTTTGAGCGCTACCTCATAGAGGAGAAAGAGCCTCAGAAGGAGCCTAAGGGAGCATACTTCACCTTGAAGAACAAGAAGGAGATTTGCGAAAAGATTCTCCGTGAATTCGGAGTTGAGAACTACGAGCACGGGCATATAATAAACGGTCATATTCCTGTTAAGGCCGGCCAGGGAGAGAGCCCTATAAAGGCTGAAGGGAAGCTTCTGGTTATAGATGGAGGATTCTCTAAGGCATACCAGAAGGAGACCGGAATAGGAGGCTATACCCTCACATTCAACAGCTATGGCCTCAAATTGGTTCAGCACGAGCCATTCACCACAAAGCAGAACGCCATAGAAAAGGGCGTGGACATCATATCAATGACAAGAGTTGTTGAGAATGCAGAGAAGAGACTCCTTGTGCGTGACACCGATATGGGCAAGGAGCTGGCCATGCAAATAGACGACCTCAGACAATTGGTTGACGCATACCGCAGGGGCGCAATAAGGTTCTAGTATAGAGAGAGGCCGTGAGGTTACAGTATAGGAAGGAAGCCAAAAGGTTTCAGTATAGAAAGAAGAGAGTTTTGTTTACAGAAAATGAAGAGCGAGAAGAGTAACATAGCGCGAGAAATCCACCCTGCAGTAGCTTTTATTCCTTTTCTACTGCTGATAGTGCTTCTTGTCATTGTTGTGCGCGCGTTCGGGGCTGACGCCATGGACGGCGGCTCGCAAGTGTCGCTCCTCATCTCCGCCGGAGTGGCAATGTTCATTGCCATGCACTGGTACAAGATTCCATTTGAGGTAATAGAGGAGGCAATAAACAACAATATAAGGACCATTGGCTCAGCTGTGCTTATTCTCTTTCTCATTGGAGCAATAGCCGGAAGCTGGATGGTGAGTGGAGTTGTTCCTACAATGATATACTATGGGCTTCAGATACTTCATCCAAGTATATTCCTGCTGGCAGTGTGTCTTATATGCGCACTGGTATCAATGATGGTGGGCAGCTCCTGGAGCACAATTGCAACGGTTGGAGTGGCGCTCATTGGAATAGGAAGCACTTTGGGATTCTCTCCGGGGTGGACGGCGGGAGCCATAATTTCAGGCGCCTATTTCGGTGACAAAATATCACCGCTCTCTGACACCACCGTTCTTGCCTCTTCGGTGAACGAAGTGAAGCTATTCGACCACATCAGATATATGGTTATTACCACCGTTCCAACCATTGTAATAGCCTGCATAGTCTTTCTTATTGCAAGCCTGCTTCACACACCGGCAAGCAATATGAGCATAGAAGAGGTTAATGTGGCGCTGAAGGATACATTCGTGATTTCGCCATGGCTTATGGTTGTTCCGGTAATAACAGGCATTCTCATTGTAAAGAGAGTCCCTGCCATACTCACCCTCTCAATTTCATCGCTTCTTGCAGGTATCACGGCAATTATAGCCCAGCCCTCAATAGTGGCATCTATTGGAGGGGGCTCGGACTTTATGGGAATGTTCAGAGGCCTCTTCATTTCGCTATATGGCAAAACTTCAATTGAAACAGGAAATGAGATGCTCTCATCTCTTGTTCAAACGGGAGGAATAACCGGTATGCTAAGCACAGTCTTCCTCATTTTCTGCGCAGCATCGTTCGGGGGAGTCCTCTCCGGAACGGGAATGATTGCCAGCATAACAAATGCCATGACAAAGAGGCTTGAGAGAAGGGTGTCAATTGTAGGGGCTACAGTTTCAACGGGACTTATGGCAAACCTCTCAACCGGAGACCAGTTCCTTTCAATAATTCTCACCAGCAACCTCTTCAAGAATCTCTACAGGGAGAAGGGGTTTGAAGCGAGGCTCCTGAGCCGTACAACCGAGGATTCAACAACGGTAACCTCCGTGCTTATTCCGTGGAACTCCTGCGGAATGACACAGTCAACCGTTCTCAAAGTAAGCACAGTGGAGTATCTTCCATACTGCATATTCAACTATTTATCGCCCCTCATGTCAATTTTCATAGCAGCAATAGGCTACAAGATTGTGCGGAATGTAAAACCGGAGGTCAATATCATTGAGCGTGAAGAGGCAATAAAATGAGTAATTGAAACAACAGAAACAGGAAATTCAAGAATAATCGAAAAAATACATCTATATGAATGACATCATTCTTTCAGGGTTAATCAACCTCTTTGCACTGTTCAGTTCAAGGAACAAGACACAGAAGGAGAAATCTGCAACACTACTTGAAAACTACCTTTCAAGACACTTCGGCGTAAGAAATCAGGAGTCTTACATCCAACTCTATGATGACTTGAGGAGTTTCTATGACGAATCAAGCGTTCTTGACAAGGATACCATTGTAGAGAACACATGCAACAGTATAAAAGGAAGCATCTCCCAGCAGGAGCAGGCCCTTATGCTGCTGCGTTTCATGGAGTTCTGCAGATACACCCAGGATGGTGAAGGATTTGATGCGTCAGACCATATATTCGCAAAGGTCTCAAAGGCTTTTGACATAAGCGACTCCCTTTTCGAATCCTTTGCAGCTTTTGTTGAGGAGAAGGAGGTTGCAGGTGTAAAAATCTTCAGATATGAGAATATAGAAGGGTACATAAAGACGCTCTATATTCACGAATTCAGCAAGATGCTCTTCACCTGGAACGGTGATGAAATTGTGCTCTATAACGATGTTCCTGTTCTTGGAGGAATCTTCCAGGTGTGGGAGCAGAGCGGTGTGGTAAAGCTTCCTAAAGGCAAACCTGTTTACTATTCAACGGTTTCGGCGGCCTATACAAAGTGGCAGCCGGAAATGAATGTGAAGATGTGCGGCCGCGACATAAACTTCCGCTTCACTACGGGTGGAGACAACGGATTGCACAACTTCTCATTTGACCTTGAATCAGGTCAGTTGGTTGCCATAATGGGAGGTAGCGGAACAGGAAAATCAACTCTTCTCTCGCTTCTAAACGGAACAAACAGACCGCAGGAGGGTACCATTACCATTAACGGACACTCCATAGAGGAGCCCCAGGCAAAGGCACTCATTGGGTTCGTTCCTCAGGATGACCTTCTCATTGAGGAGCTCACCGTTTACCAGAACCTCTATTACACTGCAAAATTCTGCTTCGACAAGATGCAGCCGGAACAGCTCGATGCCAGGGTAATGAGCATTCTTACGCAGCTAGGGCTTGCACAGGCAAAGGACCTCAAGGTTGGATCTGCAATAAACAAATACATATCAGGAGGTCAGCGCAAGCGTTTGAACATTGCATTGGAGCTTATACGCGAACCGGCTATCCTCTTCCTCGATGAGCCTACATCAGGACTTTCATCATCCGATACTGAAAAGGTTGTGAGCCTTCTCAAGGAGCAGACCACAAAGGGAAAGCTTGTAGTGATGAACATTCACCAGCCATCTTCGGAGGTTTACAAGTTCTTCGACCGCCTGTGGCTTCTTGACAAGGGTGGATATCCTATTTTCGACGGCAACCCTATTGATGCTGTTTCATACTTCAAGGAGGCTGCCCACTATGCAGACTCGGATGTTGCAATGTGTCCTGCCTGCGGAAACGTGAATCCGGAGGTGGTCCTCAATATTATTGATGAGAAAGCCCTCGATGGTAGTGGTGTACAGGTTGAGCAGAGAAAGGTTTCTCCTCAGGAGTGGCATCAGATGTATCTCGATGCACGTCAGAAATATGATGCACCGGCTGTTGACAATGTTCCTCAGACCGACCAGAAGAGGCCAACCGCCCTGAAGCAGCTTATGATATTCCTTAAGAGGAATCTGGCTTCCAAGGTTACCAATGCACAGTATCTGGCAATAACGCTGCTTGAGGCTCCGCTGCTTGCACTCATAGTTGCACTGCTTACCCATTTCACGCCAGATAACGGCACATACAGCGTAATGGAGAACAAGAACCTCGTATCTTACTTCTTCATGGCCGTAATAGTGGCTATCTTCATAGGTATGAGCGGAAGTGCGGAGGAGATTATAAAGGACAGGGCTCTTCTCAAGAGGGAGAAGTTCCTCAGGCTCTCGTACGGCAGCTACATCTGGTCAAAAATCATATATATGGCCATTGTGTGCCTTATTCAAACAGGTCTCTTCATAATTGTTGGTAACCTCATTATGGGGCTCCACTCAATGTTCTTTATTTGGTGGATGATTCTATTCATATCGGCATTCCTTGCTGGTCTTACAGGTCTCATACTATCGCAGTGCCTCAATTCAATTGTAGCAATATACATTACCATTCCGCTTCTGCTCATTCCGCAGATTCTTCTCTGCGGCCTGGTTGTAAAGTTCGAGGATCTGAACCCACAGAGCAAGACCGGTAATGTTCCGGTAATAGGCGAAATTATTCCTTCACGATGGGCATACGAGGCTCTGGCGGTTGCCGGATTCAGCGAGAACAGATATGAAAAGCCTATATATGACCAGGACTGCAGGAGATATACCACAATCTATTACAACCAGGCATTCCTTTATGAGCTGCGTTCACGTCTTGAGAAGGTAGAAGATTGCAGGTTGAACAATAAGGAGTACAATGAGGAGGATTTCCTCACCCTGCAAACTGAGATTCCTACACTGGCCAATGTGTGCAAGATGGATATCTACGCCAAAATGGACAAACTTACGCCTGAAGGTTATACACAGGATATCTATCCTGATTTGGAGGAGTGGTTCAACCAGACCCAGAAGTATCTTGAGAAGGTTGGAAACAAGATGACACTGAGCCTTGACAAGCAGGTTTCCGCAATGATAAGGGAGGTTGGAAAGGACAACTATTTGCAGTTGAAGAAGGATGAGTACAATATAACACTTGAGGATATGGTGCTCAACAGAGATACGAAGGTAACTCACAAAGTTGTTGCAGGTCACATTATTCCAAAGGCAGGATACATTTTCATTGAGCCTAGAACACACAATGGAAGGGCACCATTCTACAGTGGAGTCAAGATATTGGGAGAGAGCAGAATACCTACTCTCTGGTTCAATATGTGCATCCTTTTGCTGATGTGTATAATTACAACTACGCTTCTTTTGAACGATATTCCTGGTAAATATTTGCGTAAAGAGAGAAATTAAAAATCAAAATTTCCGTTTTTATATAAATATTATTACCTTTGGCTGATTATTGGAAAATTATCAAATTAAAATAATACTATGAAAAAAATTGCACTTTTGCTTATTGCAGCTGCTATGGTAATCGTTCCATCCTGCAAAAACAACCAGAATGCCGCTGAGGAAGAGAATCAGGAGATGTCTCTTCAGGAGCAGTATCTTACAGAGGATCTCAAAATTCAGATTCAGGGTCTTTCAGAGTCTCTTCAGAACCTCAAACATTTCCCTGGAATCAACATTTTCAAGGAGGACAGCGTTACAAGATTCGAGCTTACTCCAAAGCAGAAAATGCTCAAACCTGATTTCCTTCTTGCTCCTGAGGTAGCTGACAATCTCGTTGACCTTACACAGAAGTACCGTGCAGTTGGTATGCTTTCAGTTGACTACACAACAGCTCAGCTTTATGACATGCCTATTGACGCTTACAAGAACGCTCTTGCAAAGCTCAGCACAGATATCAACGATCCTGCATTCAAGGCTCTTGGTGAGGAGGGTGAGACAAACCAGATTGATGTTATGGCATTCTACGATGCAGAGGTTGAGTCTGGCAGAGCAAACTTCTTCTGGGAGATTATGGCAGCCAGTGCAGTTGAGCAGGTTTACATTATGACACAGAAGATGGACCTCTTCGTTCCTGCATTTGATGACAAGACAGCAAGTGATGTTACATACCGTTTCATTCTCGTACAGGAGGGTATCAAGGCTTTGATTCCTTACCATCCTGAAATGGAGAGTTTGAACCAGGTTCTTGAGCCACTCTACGTTCTCAACGCAATTAACGTTGAGCAGCTTATGAGCCAGCTCGTAGAGCTCAAGTCAGAGATTGAGTCTGTAAGAACAAAGCTTCTTCAGTAATCAACGGATTTGAAATATAGCCGAAAGGCATAAGAAAAAGGTGGCTGAGATTTCAGTCACCTTTTTTCATGCTTGTTTTCTCCAGGATGGCCACAAAAAGTGGCACTTTTGTGGCCAAATGACCTTTCTGGGAGCTAAACGGCCACAAAACACCCCACTTTTGTGGCCAAATGACCTTTTCGGAAGCCAAACGGCCACAAAATACCCCACTTTTGTGGCCGAATGACCTTTCCGGGAGACAAACGGCCACAAAACATACCCTTTTTGTGGCCGTTTGGGCTTTTCTGACTAGAGGTTGCTCAGAGCCCAGGCGTATATGAGGAAGTTGCGGTCAGATTTCCACGCCTTCTTATAGAGTTCACGAACGGTGGTAAGCCACGCTTTGCTGCGCTGGCCATCATCGCTCCTGCCCACCTCATTGGTGCCGCCTGCCTTGTAGTACATCTCGCGTGTAGTACTGCAGATGCGGGCAAAACGGCCGGTATTAACCGCCAAATCGTCGTGAGTCATTGTGGTGTAGAACTCAAGCTGCTCATCGGTAGGGTGGGCATTGGCAGATTTCCACTTCGCCTCATCGGCTACATACACTGTAACGCCATCTTTGAAGAGGTAAGGGTAGTATTCTCCCTTTACATACATATCTTCAAACACCACCCCGCTTACAGGGAACTGTGTTCCGCTCTGCCAGGTGATATATTTGCGAACCTTCTCAACATCCTCGTAACTGATCTCACCCTTTACATCGTAAACGGCATTGATTATCCATCTTGCAAGCTTGCGCGCATCGGGGTTGAGCATATATACAAGACCTCTCTTCTGAACACCCGCCTTAACGTCAACTCCTGTATAATACTCCCACAACTGAACCGGATATCCCTCCCAGCCTGGAATGGAGTCGTTGGTGGATAGCAGTTTGCCAGCCATATATGCCGCCTTTAAGCTCTTGCTGCAACGCTGCGCAACTACATCCAGCGAATCACGCATATAGTTGCCTCTTATATCTGTTTTGAAAACCCTGTTTTTCTTTACAGGAATGAATGAACTGTCGAGAACTGTTCCGTTGCGGTCAAGAAGTGAAATGGAGATGCCTTTTGTATTGACTTTCATATCAAGGGCACTTATTGTTCTGCCACCCTCTGTGAAACGGTACTCTATATAATTACGGTTGAAAGAGAGTGTGTCGTTCATTCCCTGGCCACGCTCGTTGTCGGAAGATGAGGTCTGCAGATACACCGTTCCGCAGGTTGAACTTGAAACCACCTTACCGTTGAAGAGAGAGGCGCTACGCACATATATGTGGTTGTTTCCTGCCAAGGCAAGGTCAACGCCAAGTTCATCGAAGAGTTCGTACCATCTCTCGTACTGGCTTGTTTTGCCATCAATTCCGTTGAACCACTGGTAGTGCTCGCATACTATTATGAAGTCAGGCTTGTTGTCTCCCTTGCGGGCACTCTCAACCACGCTCTTCACCCATTTCTGAGCGGCAAGCAGACCATCGTCAGAACGCATTGATTCGTTGTTGAGCATAATGAAGAGAGCATTCCCGTAGCGGAAGTGGTAGCATACGCCCATCTCTCCCTCGTATCCATTCTCAGGAGCGTATGTCATATTGCGGAAGTATTGGTTGCTCAGTTCGTATGTGCGGCTCATATTGTCGTGGTTGCCGTTCACTCCTGCCCACATATACCTCTTGAAGGCACTCTCCTTATACATTCTCTCCCAGAAAGAGTAGCTGCCACCCCATGCGCAGATATCGCCCAAATGAAGCACCCAATCAATGCTGCCGTCATGCTTTTCCACTTGCGATAGCATATTCATTGCGCTCTCAAGCCTTGCCGGAAGCGGGGTGTATGAGTGAAAGTCAGATATGATGCAGCAGGACCACTCCTCTGCTCCTGCGGTTTTGAATGTATGAACATCGTTCATCATATCCTCGAAGTCCTTGCGGGCCACTCCTCTCATTGGATCCTTGCAGATTACATACTTGTACTCAGTGTCAGGCTCAAGAGCGTTGATCTGCGCCCCGCATTTAACAAAGCGAGCGCTCTCATTGAAAACTGTACCATCGGCCTTTTTGGATGAGCGGCCGTCAAAAACGGTACACTGCTCCTGCTGCTGCGGCAGCACTTTTTTGGCGTGGCGCCACCTTCTATCGCCCGAGTGGGTGTAGAGAAGATACGTGTCATTGTTATTGGCGGCCCAGCTGATGCGCATTTGGGTTGATGCGTCCTCTCCGGGTGCGGTGTTGATGCAGCTTATTTGCGCTGTTGCAGCCATTTCCGTGCTCTTGTCCTGAGCATCTGCAGTGTATGCTGTTATAGCAAAAAGCAGCGCACACAGCGCTGCTTTAAATATATTAAGTCTCATAAAGCTCATTAGAGTTTGGTATACTCAATTGTCATATCCTCGTCCCAGCATGGGTAGAAGAGGTTTCCGCCTCTCCACTCAACCTCACCGCGCTGGAAGTCAACTGTCTCGCTTCTTGGGAAGGTCTTCTCAGGAGAGAGTGCACAGCCATAGTCGCTGTTTACAATCATACGGTATGTTGTGTAACCGCCGAGGAAGAAGTATTTTGAATCCTCATCCCAGCCGTAGCTCCTTACTGAAGCGCTCTGGTCAACAGGAACCCAGCCTATGCCCTCGTAGTAAACCTCGCACCAGTCGTGCAGGCCCCAGCCGTCGGGATCGGTTGTAAGACCGCTCTGCCAGTGGCAAGGAATGCCTTTGATACGAAGAAGGGTCATAAGAAGAAGGGTAACCTGACCGCAATCGCCGTGCTTCTGGTCGAGAACGTATTCAGGAATGTTCTCAATTGTAGAGTACTCTCTTGCACCGGCCCAAGGATACTGTGACCTTATCCAGGTGAAGATAACCTTTGTCTGCTCGTATGGGTTGCTGATACCTGCTGTAAGGGAGTCTGCAAGGTTACGCATTCTTTCTGAGAAGATGATGTGTTTCTCACGCTCCTTTGTATTCTCCTTGTAAAGTTCTGTTGTGGTATCGTAAGGCTTTACCATATCTGCTGTAATCTTGTTCCACTCAGGGCAAGATGTGAACTCGAACTCAATGAAGAACTCGGTTGGCTGGCCTGCAACGGCCTCTTTCTCCATATAAACTGTGCTGTGAGGGCACTCTGGATCAGAGAACTGATAATTCTCCTGACTTGCTCCAAGGAACTTCACATCCTTCTGACGAGGAACGTCTGTTCTTGGGTAAGGGAGCCAGCAGCGTACCATTTCACCAGCAGGTACTGAGTCTGCCTTTACGCTCAGAGAGTATTTGCACTTCATCTTTACGCCTGTTGCAATAGGATTGCCGGTTGCCTTAACCTCCTCAATGATGCTCTTCACCATCTCCATCTCCTTGGCCATGCCTGGAGATTTTACGTAGTTGTTCATGAAGCGGGTACAGGTATCGCCAGGATACTGAATCTCATTCTTTATGGCAGCGCACTGAGGGTCGAGCCTGAAGAGATTGGCTGCCGCTTTTCTGAAGTACTTGAGTTCTCCGTTAATCTCCATTGACTCAAGGGCTTTGCTTGCGGTCCAGTTGTCAATCTGCTCATCGGTTACATCAGGAATATACTTCTGAATATACTCCTTTACCTGCTCGCGTGTCCAGCAGAAATCACCGTTTATACGGTATGCCAAATCCTCTTCCCAACTGTATGGCTTAGGCTGCTCTTTGCATCCTGCAAACAGCAGAAGGGCAAGTGAAATGATAATTAGTTTTTTCATAGGTCTATAGGATAATATTTTAGATTATTATTTGCTCTTTGATTTCATTTCATCCTCGCCAAACTGGCTTATGCTTACAACAACAGGTGAAACCTCTTCAAGAGTGGATGCGGGGCTTATGGTTATTTTGCCTATTCTGCCGGTGATATCGGAATTTTTGTAAACGTTTACCGTTATAGTCTTTGATCCTGAGCCCGATGCAGGTGATGGAACAAGCCACTCGCTGTTGCTCTCAATTTCCCAGCTTATGTTTGAAGTGATGCCAACCTGAACCATGCCTCCTGCGCTGTAAACGCCGGTGACTACAGTAGGGTCGGCTTTCAAAACAGGTGTGGACTCTTTATTCTCCTTTGAGCAGCCAGTCAATGAAAGCATCAGGGAACACAATGCCGCCAATGCAAATAAATAACCTCTTGATTTCATGCTATAAAAAATTTTTACAAACCAAAGATAATGATTTTTATTGAAGCATTGCGTTTCTGAATTCAGTTATCTGAGCATCAGTTATACCGTAGTCAAGGAGAATGTTGTAGGCTTTCTCCTGGAATGTGGAGCCCTTGCTGTAATTGTTGATATAGTTGAGACCATCTTTTCCGAGCGCATGGCCTTGACCTGTTCTTGTCCTTAATCCTACAACGCTGAATGAAGTGAGCTCGAAGTCAATAGAGCAATCTTTTGGTGATACTCCAAGAACAGCCGCCAACAGTATGCTTACATAACCGGTACGATCTGCACCGGACCAGCAGTGGATATATGTTGCCTTGCCGCTGTTTATGGCAGCAAGAATCTTTGTAAAGATATTGGTCATATTTGTCTTGGCGTTGGAGCTGGTTGTGTAGAAACTGCTGATGTTGCCGGTAAAATTGCCTTTCACGTATTCCACACCGTATGAACCGTTGAAAGCATTGTATGCATATTCGCTTCCATCTGAGCCGGGAGTTCCTGACGTAGTGCCTTCACGCAGGTCAATATCAAGGCCAATATTCATATAACCGGTAAGATACTCCTTCTCTGATGTTGTTGTAGCATCCATAGTTGTACCGCGGAATAGGACTCCATACTTGAGCGTCTTGCCATTGGTTGTCTTGAGACCACCAAAATCACGGCAGTTGTTTGCGTGTCCTCTTCCATACGTACCACTTACTTTAATCATGCGGCGGCGGCCTTCTGTTGAGAAGTTGCCTGTTGTTACTGTAGTTGAAGAGGCAGTAACCTTATAATAGTAGGTCTTGTTTGGAATTAGATTGTAAATCTCAACGGAGTTGCCAGAAGTTGTTGTTGACATCTCAAGCTCTGTCATTGTTGAGTTGTTGTAAACATATACGGTCCTGGTTCCGCTTGCGCTGCTTGTCCACGAGAGAGAAACTGGTGCAGGAGCATCCAAGCGGTTTGTTGATGACTGGCTGCTTGAGTAGGTTTCAACTACGGTCTTTGAGGTGTAGTTGTCATCTGTATAAGATGTGGTTGCATCATCAAAATAAGCTTTTACTTTTGAGTTCTCAAGGTTGAAAGCGCCCTCTATTGAGACTGTAAGTGAATAACTTACGGTTTCAGCTCTATAGGTTGTATTTTCCGGTGCTGAGGCGGTAATGGTTGCATAGCCTGCACCTTGTATTGTAACTTCTCCTGTTGTGGAGACTGTAGCTACTGAGTTACTGCTTGATGTGTAAGTAACACCATCTGTAACTCCGCTCAGGGTATTGGTGAATGGAGCGTCTGTTGTATATTTTGCAACAGCAGATTCAGCAAAGGTGAGATTCCTTGCGGTTTTTGACGAGCCTTCAAGAAGATAAAGAGAGAGTGAACTTGAATTTGAACTGCTGTATTGGAATTTATCATTAGATGGACTGTACCTGAAATTATATGTGGTACTGCTCGGCTTATTGGTGAAGGAGGCTGTTCCACTTGACATTGTACCTGTATGGAGGTATTTGTCGTTTTGGCTGGAGTTGAAAGTGATTGTGCCGCTGCTACTATATACGTAACCCTCTGATGTCTTTAAGAAATATTTTCCGCTGTTGGCAGTGATTTCAACTTCAGCCTCTTTCAGGGCGTCTGTGGCTTCAATTTTATCATTTGCAATTGTTACCAGGGTGCGGTAGCTGCTTTTTGTGTTGGCATTGAAGGCATAATACTCTGATCCATCTGCAGCAACAATAAGATATGTTCCATTTACAATTTCATTGCCGGCAACTTTAACATAGTATTTTGCTCCAACTGCTTTGCGGGTAACGTTTCCGCCAACTGTGAGGTCAAGGGCAATGTTCTTGAATTCATTGGCAGAGAAGGTGGTTGCCTTGCCTATTGTCTTCGTGTAGATGTATTTGTCGGTGGTTACTTCAACACTTGAAATGTTCTTTTTTCCTGGGAGGGAGATGAAATACGCATAGAAGGTTCCCTTGTTGGCGCTTCCCTCTTCACCGTATGATAGGGTGATTTCTGTTGAACCGCTCTCGGTATTGAACTCGGCGCTCTTGCTCTCAAAATCAATTTTGTCAAGAGATGTTGAGCCTGTGAGCTTGTCGGTTGAGGTAATCTTTACCGACATTACCTTCTCGCCCTCCATATTGGTTATGGCAAGTCTTGAGAGTGCAACTGGGCGTGAGAAGAACAAAAAGAGATCCTCCTGTGGTTCCGAAAAGGTGTTGCCGCTGTTGCCTATGAGAAAGTCTGCTTTTGGGTCAATGAGGCAATCATTGTCAGGCTTCTGAAGCTCCGGTACAACAAAGGTGGTGCCGTCGCTGCTTTGTGCAACCAAGCCGCCATAACTGTAGGTTTCAGCTTTTTTGGTATTGAATGTAGCCTTGAATGTGGCATGCTCGTAGTCGGTATCATCTACAATAATCTGGCAGTTTGTTCCTGCCGTAGTGTTTTCGTAGAGATATACATCCTCATTGCTGGTATTTCTCCAACTTGGGAATACCTTGACAAGAAGAGCTGTTTTTGTACCACCTTCAAAATTTGCGTTGAAGGTCACGGAGTGCTCTCCGGTAGAGGCCTCCTTGCTCAGTTGGTCATTCTGGCAGGAGATTGCGCCAATCAAAGCCAGAGCGCAGATAATGAATTTTTTCATGAAATTTTGGATTTTGTTCCGCTATTACTTCAGCGCTGAATTTTTAAGATTATTATAATACAAGGCTGAATCTACTTTAGATTTCAGCCTTGTATTGTAAATAAATATTAAACTAATAGTAAAATTGGGGTTTTACTGTTGTTTCTCGTAGAGATATACTCCTGCACCGGTTTCCCCATATGCTCCGGATCCGCCAATCTTGAAGTATCCTTTACTGTTATAGTAAATCCATTCGTTTGTTCTAACGGTAGTTGTTGATTTAAAATAGAACAAATTATTTCCGGAATTAGGAAGAGTAAATGTTCGTATAGTATCTTCATCTATTGTAGATCCAAAACCAAGATAAGTAGTGGTATAATTGTTGTCCCAAACAAGATAGTTGTTTGTTCCATTCAAGAATGTATAATTTTCGCCGGACAAGGTTATTGTAAATACGCAGTTGGTATTTATTGCATCGTTACTTGATAATACGATTTCATTATTTGCATTAGGTGAAACGGCAGTATGATTAGCTGATGAAGAATTTTCACATACTGTCAAAGCTTGGTTGTTAGCATAGTTGACTACGAGGTACTGCTTGCCGCTTGTAATAGAGGCAACTTGTTTGTAGGTCACAGTCTTGCTTGGATCTGTAACTTTGAGTGTGAAGGTTGCAGTTCCAGCCTTATATTCATCTGTTTCAGGTGCAGAAGCTGTGATTGTAGCGGTACCTTCTCCAACAATGTGAACCAGACCAGTAGTAGAATTTACTGTTGCAACAGCTGTATTGTTTGAAGAGTAGGTAACACCTGTGGTTACTCCTGAAAGAGTGTTGGTGAAGTCTGAGTCGCTGATTTTCTTGCTTACCGAAGCTTCATCAAACTTTAGATTTCTGGATGGCTTTGATGAACCCTCAAGGAGGTAGAGAGTAAATGAAACGGCATTTGATGAACCACGATATTGATAAGCGCTACTGCTACTTTGGTATCCTAAATACCTACTATTATTGGAGAACTTAACCTTATCGTTACTCCAAGAAGCGGTATGAAGGTAATTATCATTTTCAGTATCATTGAAAGAGAGGCCACTTGCATCACTACTAGCACAATACAAGTATCCTTTGGTTGTATTCAAGAAATATTTGCTATTCTTTTTGGTAATCTCAATTGCTGCACCAGCTAATTCGTTGGTAGCTAAAATTGAGTCACCTTTAATGGTAACAGATGTACTATATTTGTTGACTGAGGCATCAAGTGCATTGTTATTGTATACGAGCAGATATGTTCCTTCAGTAAACTGCGCTTCTTTAACCTTTCTATAATATGTCTTGACATAGTCACGATTAGCATCAGTCATATCAAGCGCAATATTCTTGAATTCGTTGGCATTGAAAATTGAAGATTTGCCTACGGCCTTTGTATAAGTGCACTTGTTTGTTGTAATAACTACACTTGAAATGGCTTTTGTGCCCGGAAGAGATACAAAGTATGCATAGAATGTGCCGCCGAATGATACACCTGTTCCATAATCAATGGTAAGTTCTTTTGATGTACCTGTGAAGTTTGCTGTCTTGCTGGCAAAATCGATGTTATCATATGCAACCTTACCGGTAAGATAGTCAGTTGAAACAATCTTTACAGATTTGATTACCTCTCCTGATACACCGTCAAGGTTGGTGATTGCAAGTCTTGAAAGTGCTACAGGGCGTGCAAAGGTCATTTTGATTGATGTCTGCTGCTCAGCATATTCATTGCTTGTTCCTACAAGGAAATCAGCCTTTGGATC
>DCHN01000064.1:16978-29652 GCA_002315995.1 Bacteroidales bacterium UBA1751
GTGAATGTAGCTGAGAATGTAGCCTTCTCATAGCTGCCCTCAATAGGTGTGGTAATTGCACAGTTGGTGCCTGCGGTTCCATTCTCATAAAGGTAAACATCATCGTTTGCTGTGTTCTTCCAGCTTGGAACAACCTTAATGAGGAGCGCTGTTTTTGTGTTGTCCTCAAGAGAGGCGTTAATAGTTACGGTATGGGTTCCAGATTGAACGTCACTCTTCAGTTCGTCCTTCTGACATGAGCTTACGCCTAAAACTGTAAGTGCGCAAGCTGCGAGCGAAATAAAAATATTCCTTTTCATATCTAATTTTTTATTGTTTTCAATTTAAATAATACTACCATTCGTCATCTACAATGACAATTTCATCACCAGGCTTTCCGCTACCTGCCAGGAACCGGAAAGTGGAATTGAGTACAACGCACCTCACTTCGGGCGCGATGTACGCATCTTTAAGATTTAATAAATTCTCTTTCATTTTATTTTGTTATTTTTTTACTGAAGCATGTAATTCCTGAACTCTGTAATCTGAGCATCTGTTATGCCGTAATCGCGGAGAATGTTGTAGGCTTTCTCCTTGAAGGTTGAGCCCTTGCTGTAGTTGTTTATATAGTTAAGGCCATCTTTTCCAATTGAGTTTCCGCCGCCTGTTCTTGTTCTTGTTCCTACAACGCTGAATGAAGTGAGCTCGAAGTCAATAGAGCAATCTTTTGGTGAAACTCCAAGAGCTGCCTGAAGAATCATGGATGTGTAACCTGTACGGTCTGCACCTACATAACAGTGAATATACACTGCCTTGCCTGCCTTGAATGTAGCAAGAATCTTTGTGAAGATGTTTGTCATGCTTGTCTTGGCATTGGAGTTTGTAGTGTAGAAGTCTGAAATATAACCGCTGAAATTACCTTTTACATACTCAACGCCGCGTGTTCCGTTGAAGGCGTTGTATGCGCTGCTGGATCCGTCTATACCTGGAGTCCTTGAAGTACTTCCATTACGGAGGTCAACGTCAAGTGCAACATTCATATATTCGGTGATGTAATCCTTCTCAGTGTCGGTTGTTGCATCCATGTTTGTACCACGGAAAATCATTCCGCACTTTACGGTCTTTCCATCTGTTGTTTTGAGACCGCCGAAATCACGGCAGTTGTTTGCGTGACCATTAGCTCTTGTGTCGCTTACTTTGACCATACGTCTGCGGCCCTCGGTTGAGAAACTTCCTGTTGTAATTGTAGATGAGGAGGTTGCAACCTTGTAGTAGTATGTCTGGTTGACTGCAAGATTGAGAATGTCAACTGAATTGCCGGATGTGGTTGTTGACATCTCAAGATCTGTCATTGCAGAGTTGTTGTAAACATATACGGTTCTGGTGCCGCTGGCACTGCTTGTCCACGAGAGAGAAACAGGTGCAGGAGCATCCAGACGGTTTGAAGATGATTGACCGCTTGTGTAGTTTGAAACTACGGTTTTGGATGTGTAGTTATCGTCTGTATAAGAGGTGGCTGCATCGTCAAAGTAGTTCTTAACTTTTGTGTTCTCAAGGTTGAAAGCACCCTCCTTGCTTATATTGAGCGTGTAATTTGCAGAGCCTGCATAGTATGTTGTGCTCTCAGCAGCATTTGCTGTAATTGTGGTTGAACCTGTACCAACAATGGTAACGTTTGTTCCACTTACTGTTGCAACGGTTGTGTTGCTTGAAGAGTAGGTAACTGCTGTTTGCGCACCTTTTACAGTTTGTGGCATTGCGTATGTGCCTCCAATAGAGTAGGTGCTTCCTATTTTCATGGTAGCTGTAGCAGAGTCAAAACTAAGGTTCTGATACTGCTTGCCTGTTCCATCATTCCATCTGTAGAGATATACAAAGTGGTTGTCGTGGCTTCCTCCGAACTTGAAGTACTTTGAAGAGCTCTTGTAATAGATGTACTGGTCTGTACTTCCTTCGCGCATCCAGAAACCAAAGGTGCCGTCTTCTGCAATCTTAAAGCTGAGAGCCTGCTTTGATGAAGAGTACTGCATACCTGTGCTGGTGCTTCCGCTGTATGAGCAGTAGAGATACTTGCCATCATGAAGCAGATAGTAGTTGCTTCCGTCCTTGCTTATTGTGAACTCGTAAGCGCTGCAATCCTTTGTAATTACACCATCTTTGAGATCTGATGACTGGAGCTCATATTTGTTGGATGTGCTGTTGTCACCTGTAAAGACGAGTTTCTTGTCTGGAGAGACCATAATGAATTTTCCTGACCAGTTGGAAGGCTCTGCAGTAACGAGCTCATATCCCTTTGTGCTTGAGCCTGCCTCTTTTATTGTAAGAGTGTAGGAAGCTGTTGCAGACTGATACTGTGTTGTTTCTGCTGCTGATGCAGTAATTGTAACGGTACCTGGAGCAACAATCTTGATTTTGCTGTTTGATTCAATTGTAGCTACAGATGTGTTGCCCGATGTGTAGGTTACAGCTGTTTTTGCACCGCTTACGCTCTGAGGAAAATCATAGCTCGAACCAATTTTGTATGTGTCACCGAGAGTCCATGTAACTGAAGATGTTGCGAAGCTGATACTCTGAATCTCCTTTCCTCCTGTTGACTCAAGTTTATAGAGCTGAATTTTGTGTCTCTCGGTAGAACTGTAATTGAACTTTGAGCTGCTGTAATAGAGGTAGTACTTTGTAAAATCGGTGTAGTTGCCCGAACTGAGTACCTGGACTCCACCATCCTGATAAGCAAAGCAGTGGTTGTAGGTTACGGTACCGTATGTGCTGCCTTTGTCCTTGTAATCAACGTCTGAAATGTTTATTTCGCTATCTGAATAGAAGATATACTTTCCATTGCTATTCTGAACGTTGTATGAAGGCTGACCAACATTGACGTGTGTCTTTCCGGTAGATGTAACGGTAAGAGCGTACTTGTTGATATCTGTGCCGGCTGCAATTTTGCCGTCATTTATTGTAACGCTTACTGCATAGCTTGATGTTGAAGATGAGTATACGTCAAAAGCCTTGCTGCTGCTCTCGTCAACAAAGAGGTATGTGCCGTCCCAACTTGTTGGAGCCGATGTAATCTTTACATATTGATCACCGGTAGGTGTTGGAGGAACAGGTGTGCCACCATCGTCATATTTGTAGAGATATACGCAGTGGTTGTCGTGGCTTCCACCGAATTTGAAGTATTCTGAAGAGCTCTTATAATAGAGGCATTGATCTGTGCTTCCAACGCTCATCCAGAATCCGAATGTGCCATCCTCCATAACCTTAAGGCCTAGAGCCTGCTTAGATGATGAGTAAGCTACACCGGTACTGCTGCTGCCGCTGCCGCTGAAAGAGCAGTAGAGGTACTGACTGTTATGCATCAGATAGTAGTTGCTGCCGTCCTTGCTTATTGTGAATTCGTAAGCGCTGCAATCCTTTGTAATTACGCCATCTTTGATATCTGATGACTGGAGTTCATACTTGTTGCTTGTGCTTTTGTCGGCTGTGAAGATGAAATCCTTGTTGGCTGATACCATAATGTATCTTCCTGACCAATCTGTAGGCTCTGATGTTATGAGTTTGTAGCCCTTGCTTCCACCTGTAGGGTCCTCTTTGTGATCCTCATCGTAGTTTACTATGATATCCTTCATGAGGCCGGCTGTGAATGTAGCAGCTGCGCTCATGGTCTTTGATATATAGCAAGGAATCTCGGAAGCGCCAGAGCGTTTAGCCTTTACAGCTACAACAATGTTTGAGCCTGAAGGTATGTCGTGAGGAACAATTCCTGCATAGAAGGTTCCAGTTGCACCGGCAGCTATTGTAGCCTCACCGCTTACAGAGAGGGAAATCTTCTTTGAAGCACCGGATTTGGCGCTCCATGCGAAATCATCCTTTGTCATATCAACGGTGAAATCTCCTGCAATTTCCTTTACAGATGTGAATTCAACTCCTGTAACGGTAATTGGGGCAGAAAGGGTGTTGGTGACAACGAACTTTGCAACTGCAAGGGCGTTGGTCATTGTAATCTCTACACCTGACTCAGCCTTTGGAGCGTTGAGCTTTTTACCAAAGAGAGGGAAGTTCTCTCCTGCGAGGTGAGCTGTAGAGTTTACACCAGCCTGTGAAGGAGCTGCATTAACGGATACGCTTACTGAAGCAGCCTTCTTGTTGTCTGAATTGTATGGATAAACAACATACCAGTCATTGTTGTCACCGAGGCTTGATACCTCTCCGGTGAATTTATTGCCGCTTACGTATGTGAATTTTGAAACGTAATTGGTAGAGTGACCAGTTTTTATGTGAATGGCGCTGAGTTCATCGCCGCTTGCCCATACGGTAGCCATACCGCTGTTGGCAGTTTTTGTGGCAGGAATCTCAGCTGTAAGGGTCATTTCTGTTCCGAACATGGAGTTCTGGATCTCCTCAACCTTTGAACATGAAGTGGAGAAGAGAGCGGCGCAAGCCAAACTCAAAAGAGCGAATTTCTTTACAATACTTGTTCTCATAATGTCAAGGTTTTAGAAAAGCGGAGCAGGATCCTGCCCCCAGTTGTCAATACTTGTTTGAAGCAGGTTGCCCTCCAATTCGAAGGAGGCTACACTGCACTCTGGAGATACGTAGCATCTCTCAAAAGAATTCTCAGTTCTTTTCATAAATGTTTTATTTAAATATTTATATATTATACAATTGGTTTCTAATGCTTTAGCTAAAATATTCCAGAGTCTTTCCGGCTCTGGAAATTGATTTGGAACTTCCACCCCAAAACATACAAATCTTGCAATATAAAACCGGAAAACCAAAAAAAAAGATAACAATTTTATTAAATAGGTAAACTTTATTTTTCAGAATATTGACCAATCTTATAAATTGTGATGTTAATATACTGAAAATTAACAAGTTAAAGATGGTACGGGGGGGGTAAACTCCAATTATGTAAACGAAAAACCATTTACAAATCCTATAAATGGTGTAATTCCTTAGTTATAATTTGTAACCTATTTTTTGTTGCTTAACTAAAGGAATTTATCCTTAATTTTGAATGATTTATAGGCTGGTTAAAATCCTCTTATGTAATATGAAATCCAAACACCTCCACCTCTTTGCCGCACTCTGCTTCTGCGCGGCACTCGCATGCTCCTGCAGGAGCGAAATAGTTGATTTGCCACGCGCCCATAGAGATTCATCTGTTGAGGCGGCCATTGACTCCTTCATTGTTGCAACCCAAAACCTCAAGAGCGATGCGCCTGATGCCCACATTGACGTGCACAGTGTAATGCTGCTCAAGCACGGCAAGGTAATTGGCAGCCGCTGGCTCAACGGCGCCGATGAGAATACCCCGCACATAATGTACTCTGTGAGCAAGACCTTTACCACTGTGGCTTTAGGCTTTGCAACTGCCGATAGTTTATTGTCTGTTGGCGACCGGGTGATTGACTTCTTCCCGGAACTTGTGCCTGACTCCTTGAGCGCAAACCTGGAGGCCATGCGTGTTTGGGACCTTCTTACAATGACCTGCGGACAGAGCAGGGAACCTGCACATCTGAGAGATTCTCTTCACTGGGTCAAGGAGTTCCTGAAATACCCTGTTGAGCATGAGCCGGGCACATTCTTCAAATACAACTCTGCCGGCACGTATATGGTGAGTGCCATTGTTCAGAAGGTAACAGGAGAGAAAATCAATGACTATTTGACTCCACGCTTGTGGGAGCCTCTGCATATTGAGAAGCCTGTGTGGGAGGAGTCACCTGAGGGTATAAACTGCGGTGGCTGGGGCCTCTGGCTCAAGACAGAGGATATGGCCAAGCTGGGCCAGCTCCTTTTACAGAGAGGAGAGTGGAACGGGAGGCAGATACTATCGCCCGAGTGGGTGGAGCAGATGACCTCATATAAGGTGTCAACAAAGAGGCCGGAGGATCAGCGCCCCGACTGGACCGCGGGCTACTGCTGGTTCATGTGGCGATGCACTCACAACGGCGTGCGTGCCGACGGTCAGGACGGGCAGTATATAATAGTGCTTCCGGAGCAGGATGCGGTAATTATTCTTACATCGGATTCGTCGGAGTATCAGCCATATATGGATATTGTATGGAGGTGGCTCTTGCCGGCGGTGGAGTAAAACAGATTGTTATGCGTTCGCTTGCCTTTGCTGTTGTTGTTACGGCGTTGTTTCTTCTTCAGGGGTGTCAGAAGGAGGGTGAGATGGAGTTCTATCTGCCGGTGAATGAGTATGATGTGTCAAGCAGTGCTTCAACTGTGAATGTGTCGTTGACGGCAAGCAGGGATTATGATGTTGTTGTTCCTGCGCAGTATGGCGGGTGGATTTCGGTTGTTGCCAAGAGTGAGCACTCACTTCAACTTGCTGTGTCGGAGAATTCCGGGACATCTTCCAGGGTGGGTACGGTTCAAATAAGCCATAACGGTGAGGTGCTTGGCAGTGTCTCTGTGGGTCAGGCTGCAGGACTCGTCTATGCGGCTCCTAAGAATGAGAAGTTTGTAAGAATGGCATATTTCCCATCGTATCAGAAACAGGATGCTGCTTCAATGCCGGATGATTTCCTGCAGTGCGTGGATGTGGCGGCCTTTGCCTTTGCCACCATTCAGGATGATTATACACTCAAGCTCAACAGCGGCAGTGCTACTCTTCAGAATCTTGTTTCAAGGTGCCATGGCCTGGGTATAAAGGTTGTGCTGAGTTTCAATGGTACCTGGCTTGACAAGCGGTATGTAACTATGAGCAAATCAACCAAGTTGCGTCAGAAGTTCATTGCATCGTTGATGACCATTGTAAATCAGTATGGTGTAGATGGTGTTGATAATGATTGGGAGTATCCTGCCGATGACGATGGTTCCAAGGAGGGAAATCTTTACCTGATGCGGGAGTTGAGCAACATAATGCATGCGCCTGGTAAGAATATGCTGCTTACTATGGCAATTTCTTCGGGGATTTATGCTTCAAGCAAATATTACAGGGGAGTTGATGACGGGGTGTTTGGTTGCGTGGATTGGTTTGGGAGCATGGTCTATGACGACTATTCGGAGTCTGTTACAGGCAAGCATCACTCTACATACGAGTCTCTGGTTACAAGCTACAATTACTGGGTGGGGAAACGAGGAATGCCTTCGTATAAGTTTGTTGGTGGAATTCCGGCGTATGGTCGACCTTCCGGAATTGCTCAGAGTGGCAATATACTCACCTATTCTACAATTATTTCAAAGGGTGGGGATCCTGATGCAGATCAGGCAACGGTAACCACCTCGGCTCATCCATCGGCATTTACCATATACTATAACGGACGTCCTACAGTTCGGAAGAAGGTGGATTTCTGCAAGGATAACGGTTGTGGAGGTTATTTCTTCTGGGAGGCAGGTCAGGATCTTACCGATTCGCGTTCTTTGCTCCGTGCCGCCAGCGCTGAGGCCCTGAAGTAGCCGTTGGCCGGACACGGGCCACCCGTGTCCGGCCAACGTTAAAAATTGCTACTTTTGCAAAGACTTTAAAGATTTTCTGAAATGGATGCTCTTTCATGGCAGGCCTGGTACACCATAGCCGTAGTGGTTGTTCTGTTCCTGGCAATGATATTTACGAAGATACGCAGCGATGCCGCATTCCTGCTGGCTGTTGCGGCCCTATATATTCCCGGGGTTCTTGATGTTAAAGCCGCATTCGGTGGAATTGCCTCTGAGACTGTACTGGTGGTTGGGGCAATGTTCTGCGTTATTGCCGGGCTGACATACTCAGGTGTTCTCAATTGGGTTGTCAAACACCTTATGGGTGTTCCGAAGAGCCTCTCCGTGGCCATAGTGCGAATAATGGTCCCTGTGGCTGCTCTGAGTTCTGTTATGAGCAACGCCACAGTTGTAGCGCTCTTTGTAAATGTGGTGAAACTCTGGTCGAAGCGACTTGGGGTTGCTCCTTCAAAGCTTCTCATTCCTTTGAGCTATGCATCTGGAATGGGTGGAATATGTACACTTATAGGTACCCCTCCAAACCTTATTATTTCAGGAATGTATGCCAAGTCGAGCGGCGTGCAGATGGGTCTCTTTGCTCCTTTAATCTGCGGTCTGTTCTGCCTTGCAGTTGGAATCCTGAGTCTGCTGGCAATGCAGAAGCTCCTTCCTGTGAGAAAATCTCCAATAGATAATGTGAGCGAGGAGGATTTCACTACCGAACTTACGGTGCCATCTGACAATCAGTATGTTGGAATGACCCTTTCTCAGATGTATGATTCCATTGGCTTCATGTGGAAGAGCACTCCTGGAGTAACTGAGGCCATGGGAGTCACTGGAACTGCTGAAACCCCGGGAACTACTGAAACCCCGGGAGCGCCTGGAACAGGTAGGGTTTGGGGCGAAGCCCCAATAGAAATTTCAGAGGGCGTCATCAGACGCCTAGCGGAGGGCGCGAACCCGTCGTCGCGCGCACCAAGACCTAGGGTTCGGTATAGCCCGGGAGCGCCTGGAACAGGTAGGGTTTGGGGCGAAGCCCCAATAGAAATTATAGCAGTCAGGCGTTTTGACAACGATGTTGTACATCCGGTTGAAAAAGATGAGTTTATTATGGGAGGCGATAGGGTGCTAGTGGGAGGCTCTGTTTCAAAGATAAACAGATTCGCCCACATGACAGGTTTCAAGAACAATGTGCTTGAAGCAGCAATTGACTGCAGCGATTCCGCCCCTGCAAGTGGTTGGAAAAAGGTGGCCTCTTCGCTTGTGCTTGTTGCGGCCCTCACACTCTCGGCTTTGAATATTCTCACGCTTCTTGAATCGTGTGTCATTGCTGCCGTTGCAATGCTGATTCTAAGGTGTTGCACTGCAGGCAAGGCGGTGAACTCCATAAACTGGGAGATTCTCATCATCTTTTCAGGGAGTATGGCAATAGGTCATGCATTTGAGCAGACAGGGGTGGCGCAGGCTATGGCCAACGGCATTCTGGAGGTTTGCGGAAGCAATCCGTATGTGGTGCTTACCGCTATCTGCCTGGTAGGCACGTTTGTAACGGAGTTCATTTCAAATACTGCGGCAGCGGCAATGTTCTATCCAATTGCAATGAGTGCGGCGGTGGCAACGGGGGCTAATCCGGTTACCTTCTGTATAGCGCTCATGATATCGGTTTCGTCAAGCTTTGCAACTCCAATTGGTTCGCCTACCCACATGCTGGTTTACACGCCGGGCGGATACAAGTTCTCCGATTTTGCACTCATAGGTATTCCTATGAATATTATAATTCTGGCGGCCAACATCTTCATTACCACGTTGGTTTATCCATTATAATAGCGCGCTCTCACAGGCGGCCGTTTGCAGTTTTTGGCTTATTTGTTTAACTTTACAAGTTGAACATTAATTGTAGAGTTATGGCGCTATTTACAAAATGCATCTTCGAGTTCATAGGAACTCTTGTCCTTATCCTACTTGGCGATGGCGTTTGCGCCTGCACTTCTCTTGAAAAATCGAAAGGCAAAGGAGCCGGTTGGGTGGTTATTACCCTTGCGTGGGGATTTGCTGTAATGTGTGGTGTCTTCATTTCAGGACCATATTCAGGGGCGCATCTAAACCCCGCAGTCACTTTGGGCTTTGCAATAACAGGGCAGTTCCCGTGGTCCGACGTATTGGCTTATATAGTTGCTCAGATGCTGGGAGGTTTTGCCGGAGCAGCTTTGGTTTATATCTTCTATAAAGACCATTACGATGCTACACCAGACCCGGACACCAAACTCGGTACATTTTGTACAATGCCGGCAATTGCCCACAAGGGGAGGAACTTCTTCTGTGAGTTTGTGGGTACATTCCTGCTGGTATTCATCATTCTAACCTTTACAACTGAGGAGAATACTCCTACTGTTGGGGTTGGAGATCTTGGAGCGCTTCCTGTAACCATGCTCATTATGGCAATTGGTATGTCTCTTGGAGGTACAACAGGATATGCAATTAATCCTGCAAGAGATTTTGGTCCTCGCTGCTGGCACGCCTTAGCTCCTATGAAGAATAAGCGTGAGAGCGGCTGGTCGTACAGCTGGATCCCGGTGCTGGCACCTATGGCCGGCGCGGCAGTTGCGGCACTCTGCTTTGTGCTCCTTTACAAATGATTACTTGCTCCGCTTTCATTCAATTATGAATCCGGGGCTTTTTTAGGGCGGTCATACGTTCAAAAATTTTAAAAGTATGAAAAATCACGTTCTTGCGCTGGATCAGGGTACCAGCAGTTCCAGAGCCATAGTTTTTGACCACGAAGGTCAGATGGTATCCGTGTCTCAAAAGGAGTTCACCCAGTATTTCCCTAAACCGGGGTGGGTTGAGCATGACCCTAATGAGATTCTATCGTCAGTGTATGAGGTTATGGCAGGGTCGGTTGCAAAGGCGGGCCTTTCCAATAAGGATATAGTTGCTGTGGGCATTACCAATCAGCGTGAGACCACAATTGTGTGGGATGTGCGCACCGGAAAGCCTGTTTACAACGCAATAGTTTGGCAGGACAGGAGAACCGCCGATTATTGCGATGCCCTCAAGGAGCAGGGGCTCACCGATGAGATTCGCAGCAAGACAGGTCTCATTATTGATGCCTATTTCAGCGGTACGAAGGTGAAGTGGATTCTTGACAATATCCCTGGCGCTATGAAGGCTGCAAAGGATGGTTTCCTGCGTTTCGGTACGGTTGATTCGTGGTTGGTTTGGAATCTTACCGATGGTAAGCAGCATGTTACGGATGTTACCAACGCTTCCCGTACAATGCTTTTCAATATAAATACTCTGGAGTGGGACAAGGAGCTTCTGGCTCTTTTCGGAATTCCGGAGTCAATGATGCCTCAGGTTCGTTCATGCTCGGAGATATACGGGTGGACAGAGAGGCTTGGAGGAATTGTACCAGTATCTGGAATGGCCGGTGACCAGCAGGCCGCTCTCTTCGGGCAGATGTGTATTGAGCCTGGTTCTGTTAAGAATACATACGGTACGGGCTGCTTCCTTCTGATGAATACCGGTGAGAAACCTGTTCTCTCTGCAAACAATTTGCTTACTACAATTGCCTGCCAGATAGGTGGCAAGACAACATACGCTCTTGAGGGAAGTGTCTTTGTTGCCGGCTCTGTTGTAAAGTGGCTCAGGGATGGGCTTGGAATAATCAAGAATAGTTCGGATATCAGGGCTCTGGCTGCTTCCGTGCCAGATAATGGTGGGGTCTATTTTGTGCCGGCACTTACGGGCCTTGGAGCTCCATATTGGAATCCGCACGCTACAGGTACCATTACTGGAATTACCCGGGGAACCGTTGCCGGCCATATTGGTCGTGCGGCAGTTGAGGGCATTGCCTTCCAGACAATGGATATAGTTGCTGCCATGGAGAGGGATGCTGGAGTTGCTCTGGCTGAGTTGAAGGTCGATGGTGGTGCTTGCGTAGATGATCTTATGATGCAGTTCCAGGCAGATGTTCTTTCCACTAAGGTTATCAGACCGGTAATCACTGAGACTACTGCCTTGGGTGCCGCATATCTTGCGGGTCTTGCCGTGGGCTTCTGGAAAGATATAAACCAGATACGAAGCCAGTGGAAGAGCGAGAGAGTCTTCACTCCTCAAACAAACAAAACAGCCCTCGATTACGCTGCTGCGGCAAAGGAGGGCTGGCTAAAGACTGTTGCCAAAACTGTGCTGAACTAGAGGTCCGAACTGGCTAAAGACTGTTGCCAAAACTGCGCTGAACTGGAAGTGCGAACTGGCTAAAGACTGTTGCCAAAACTGCGCTGAACTGGAAGTCCGAACTGGAAGATTGAACTAGAAGTTCACTGCTATTCCGGCACCTGAAGATGCAGGTGTGAGGGTTACTGCATAGTTCCTGCTTGAGTTGTATGTCAATGGAACCTTCTTGATTCTTGAGTTTCCTGATATCCACATGATGATACCAGGTATCAATACAACAGCTCCACCAATTGCGCAAACTGTTCCAATTGTTCCCTCAGCCAATGTCTCGCCGGCTGAATCTGAATTGATACCGCTGATTACTCCTATAAGGCCGAATGTTGTGAAGGCGCCGCCAACTATTGTACAGGTGATACCTGCTGTCTTGAGGCCTCTTCCTTTTTTGTATTGGCTGTAGAGGTCACTTCCAAGGGTGCTCTGCAACTGCGATTTTTCAAGAGCCTGTCCGTTCAGGTAGAAAGTTCCGTGAGAATATGAGAGCCCTGAGCCGGTTGAGGCAGCGGTTGCTGATTCTGATGTTGTGTTGTACTGTGCTGATGCTGAACAAACTATCAGCATGAGTGTGAATAATAAAATGATCTGTTTCATGCTATTAAAAATTTTTGAGAATGAAATTTTTTCAAAAATTTTGTAAGAGTCTGAGAGCCGTTCCGCTCCGCTGCACTCTCGCATAAATTTTTAATATTCGCCTTGGGCGAAATGAAAAATTTCATGCTCGGTTTCATGTGAATGAATGTTATTAGAAAGAGGGTGCAAAGTTACTGCTATTTTTCTATTTTATGTTATCCAAAAATTACCGATTGTTATCAATTATGAAATTTAATGCTTAGCAGAGTATTGTCATCTTGGTGTTGGAGTTGTTAGGATGTGGGGGACTCAATTCTGCAATTTATTCAAATGGCAAACCGGCATGAGCGGATGAATGCAAGGATTTGAGGATTTGAGGATTTGATGCTGAGAAGATTTGATGCTGAGAGGCTATGAGGCTCTAAGGATTAGGATGTGAGGCTGTGAGGCTATGAGTCGAGAGGATT
>DCHN01000064.1:29733-30338 GCA_002315995.1 Bacteroidales bacterium UBA1751
ATGATCTGAGGATTAGAGGTTGTGATGATTTGGCTGTGGGGACGTGATGCTGAGATGATTTTAGGCTGTGATGATCTGATGATCTGATGATTTGAGGTTGTGAGGTTGTGAGGTTGTGAGGCTGTGATAATTTGAGGACGTAAAAGGAATTCAAGTTATGTTAATTTGGCTCCTGGTATTATGTGTTGTGAGTGCATGTAACTTGAGGCGTTTTTGGGGATGTCAAGTTATAGGAGTATATTCTGTGTAGCGTACATCACGGTATGCTGTAACTTGATTTTGGGATTTGAAAATCGTGGGGGCGTCAGCTGAACTGTGTCACGCTTGATTCTCAATCTATTTAACCCTCACGAAATGGCGATAGTCTGAACCCCATGTTCCCTCGGAGTAGGTCGTGCCAAGTTTCTGCCATGCCATCTCCTTGGAAGTGAGTTTGACGATGACATAGGTCACACCGCTGAAATCGGATTTTTCAGGATTGAAAGTGATTGTATTCTCTCCAGTTAATGCCAGTGCGTAATTGCCAGTTGTGGTGTTCTGCGAACTTCCGTCTGGGTCTGATGTGTAGAGCGTGTATGTACCGCCATCAAACGTGTAACGCAGAA
>DCHN01000071.1:0-374 GCA_002315995.1 Bacteroidales bacterium UBA1751
AGCGATACAATTTTCTCTTTTTACAATCTTGCAATTGTAGTTACAGTAATTGTTGCTCTTACTATTGTCAATTCATTCATGCATCCTAAAGGAAATGACGTTGTAACGGTTGATCCTGCTCTTCTTGAGGAGGACGAGAAGCCAAAGATGCTTTCTGACCAGAGCCTCACACCTGCACAGAAGTTGGAGAATAGCAGAATCCTCACCATTCTTATTGCTGTGATGGGCCTTGGCTATCTGGTTTATAAGATGGTTTTCAAGGGTGGTTCGCTGGATATGAACGCAACAATAATGATATTTCTTTTCCTTGGAATACTGTTGCATAAAACACCTATCGGCTATGTTAGCGCACTGACAAAATCTGCAAGTGCCTG
>DCHN01000071.1:451-11750 GCA_002315995.1 Bacteroidales bacterium UBA1751
ACGGCAGGGGAGAGCGGGGTTTCGCTTGCCGGGGAGATTAGCAATGCGTGCGTGGCAATTTCAAATGAGCACACTTTCCCGCTTCTAAGTTTCCTCAGTGCCGGTATTGTGAACGTATTTGTTCCTTCAGGTGGAGGGCAGTGGGCGGTTCAGGGACCTATAATGATTCCTGCCGGTGCGGAACTTGGTGTTTCTCCGGCAGTTACAGGTATGGCAATTGCGTGGGGTGATGCATGGACAAACCTCATTCAGCCATTCTGGGCAATACCTGCATTGGCCATTGCCAAGTTGGGAGCAAAGGATATAATGGGCTACTGCCTCATTGATCTGTTTGTTGTTGGAATAATTGTCTGCCTGGGATTCCTGTTTTTGGTATAGATTATCTACTGAAGAATATACCAGACAAAGAGTATGTAGGCCGCAATGAAGATTACACCTTCTGCGCGGTCTACCTGTTTTTTTGCAAATGTGAAGCTTGCAATGAACAGCGCAGCGGCAGCGGCAACCATTGTTATCATGTAAACTGGTGTTATGCCACCCGCCGATAGCGGTGTAATTAGTGCACTTCCTCCTAAAATCAGGAGAATGTTGGCTACATTTGAACCTATTACATTGCCAAGGGCCATATCTGTGTTCTTTTTGAGCGCTGCCGCCACACAGGTGGCAAGTTCTGGAAGACTTGTGCCTCCTGCCATAATTGTTGCTGCAATAACAGCATCGCTTACTCCAAGTGATTTTGCTATAGCACTGGCGCTTCCTACAAAGATGTTCCCTCCGAAGACCAATGCTGCAAGAGAGGCGGGAATAAGCAGTGAGTTGAACCAGAGGGTGTCATACACCTTTGTTGCTGCGGCAGTGCTGGCTGGTTGCGCAGGACAATTGTTCTGTGTGCGTGTATCTTGTCCATAGCCCTCTTCTACACACGGCCCACAGTTCTGCTTTCCATCTTTTATTGAGTACCACATGAAGGCAATGAAACCCAAAAGGAAGATTATGCCCTCAATTCTGGAAATGGTTCCATAAGGACCTGTCAGTGTGTTGGGTATGAAATATAAATAGACAAAAAGGCAGAGCAGGGCAGAGGCTCCCATTACAATTGGGATATCCTTGCGTATGTTGTGGCTGGTGAGTGGAATAGGGGTGATAATAGCACTTATCCCTATTATTGCCAGTATGTTGAAGATGTTTGAACCAACAATGTTTCCTACGGCTATGTCTGCATTGCCCTCAAATGCCGATATGAAACTCACCACCATTTCAGGTGCTGATGTTCCTATTCCAACAATGGTCATTCCAATCAGAAAATCAGAGAGACCGAAACGGCGGGCAATCTTTGAGGCACCGTCAACCAGTTTGTCTGCACCAACCGTAATGAGCAACAGACCTATTATGAGAACGATTATTTGAATATACATACTTGAATAAGTCTTTGTGCAAGAGTGTAATTATATCAACAGTGGACGCAAAAATAATTCTCTCATCCAATAAATGCAAATTGTTATACTCTATAGAATTTGTGAATTGCAATCCACCTCTTTCCTTCAATTTTCACTATCTTTGTACGATGTGATAATTAACTATTCACTATGATAACACCTACAGAGTACACACTTAAGAATATTGCAGACGGCAGGGAGTTCGAGGATGCCGGATGGACGCTTGGAGATTCTCAGAGCAAGGAGCCCTCACTTGTAAGGGCCATTTATAAAAAGAAGCAGATAGGGTTCAAGGATTCAAAGTTCGGATTCTACAAGTTTGCGGACTGGCTACCTATAAAAAGGACTCTGGAGCACTCTTCAGCTCCTGTAACCTACAAGAGCGAGAAACTTGCCGCGAAACTTGGAATGAGTAATCTCTATATTACTTTCAGCGGATGGTGGCCTGAGAAGGGCGCTGCCTTCAAGACCTGTTCTTTCAAGGAGACCGAGGCCTACAGTGTTTGTGCAAGGCTGGCTGCCAACAATGGCAAGATTATGGTCGTGGCATCTGCAGGAAACACCGCCCGCGCATTTGCCCAGGTGTGCTCAGATAACAATATTCCAATTGTAATATCAATTCCTTACGACAACCTCTCTGCACTCTGGTTTGAAAAACCGCTGAACAACTGCGTGAAGATAATCTGCACCCCTAGTGGTACGGATTATTTTGATGCCATTCGACTTGCCGATAAAGTTTGCACCGGCGATAGATTCCTTCCTGAAGGCGGAGCCAAGAATGTGGCGCGTAGAGATGGAATGGCAACAACAGTTCTTAGTGCTGTTGAGAAGATTGGTCGCATTCCTGATGCATATTTCCAGGCAATTGGAAGCGGCACCGGTACCATTGCAGCTTGGGAGGCCAATATGAGGCTCATTGAGGATGGCCGTTTTGGAAAGCATTTGATGAAACTTATTCCTTCACAGAACTTGCCGTTCACACCTATGTATGACTCTTGGAAAAAGGGCAGCCGTGCTCTTGTCATTGCTGAGGATGAGCAGGCTCGTGCTTTGGCACTGAAGATAGATGCCCGTGTACTCTCCAACAGAAAACCACCTTACTCGTTGGCTGGTGGACTCTTCGATGCACTTACAAGCTCTCATGGAGATATGGAGGTCTGCACCAATGAGGAGTTGGCTCAGGCTTGTGAGGAGTTCCTTGCACTTGAGGGCATTGACATCCATCCTGCAGCAGGAGTTGCTGTAAAGAGCCTTGAGAAGGCATTGGCCTCTGGCAAGATCAAGAAAGATGATGTTGTTATGCTCAACATCACAGGAGGTGGCGAGAAACGTTTCAAGTCCGAGCATAAATGCATCCAGCAGCAACCTGACCTTGTCATCAGCCCAGACACCTACTCAGATGAGGTTGTGGCCAAGGTTTCAGCACTGTTTTAAGTTATGAAAAAGAAGGTCGTATTTTATTCATTTATTGCCTTATTTACGGCAGTTTTTATATTCTTTGCAATACATTTCAAAGAGTGGAGATTGATTCTTATTTGGGTTGGATTTCTGATTATTACTCTTTTCAACGACGAGGCAATAGACTTTAATATCTTTGGAGTGCCAAAATCAATGAACAAATGGAAATATGCGTATAGCATTTGCTCTTTTGTATTTTCTTTTATCCTGATATTCGGCTTTCAATATTTCCGCGAAAATGACTTTGTGATGTCATCGTGGTTTCTTGCTTTGTATCTTATTGATTGTTTGGCTATTAGAATGGCAATTAAAAAGATGGCTGCAGCAAAGAAGAGAGTGGATGCAGAAAATGAATCAGAATAGTTTTCTTTGGTGATTTTATATTATCTAAAGTAATTCAATATTTAAATCTCTTATTGTGAAGCCGAGCATGAATTTTTTGTCAAAATATATCTATTGGATATTGATTATTGGGCTGGTGCTGGGATTTGCGTTGGCACTTTTTGTTGATAATGTTGGCATTTTTCGCTTCACAGTTTGGTTTTTGATAGCAATACTGATTATAGACATTATCAAAGTCTTCAGGGATATAAAGATGGAGTTTCCAAAGAAAAATTTGAGAAAAGTATTCCTTGGATCTATAATTATTTTGATTGCTTTCCCAATATTGGAAATTTTGCTTGATTGGATGATTGATGGTTCTTTTTCAGGGTGGCAAGATAGTATGAGGGTAGGCGTTCCATTAGCTCTGTCTTTTTTACATTTTGATTTAAGACAGACGCTCATATCGGAACGCAAAAAGAATTGGATTTAACCCCTGACTTATTAATATAGAATTTTTATGAAAAGCATTCACCCCTTCCAGATAACATTCTGGAGGGGGTGAGTGCTTTCCGGGTGGCTTATTTATGGGGGTGGCGAGCAAGCACCTGCCTTGGAATGGCTTCTGGAGGGGGTGAGTGCTTTCCGGGTCATGCGCCATATGCCCTGGAGGTTCCTGTGAGCGAGGTGAGCGATTCGAAGGAAAGCAACAGGGGCAGAGCCCCAATTTTAATAGAAAGGCGTCATCAGACGCCTAGCGGAGGGCGCGAACCCGTCATCGCGCATAACAAGGCCACATCAGTGGCCTAGCGGAGGCCGTGTATTTCGCTTGCGAAATACGGAAGGCCGAGAGCGGCGCAGCAGGGTCATAGGGGCGGCAGCCCCTTTAGAAAAGAATAGGGACGAAGTCCCTAGGGTTCGGTATAGCCCGGGAGCGGTGCAGCAGGGTTTGGGGCAGAGCCCCAATTTTAATTAGAATATTCGTCCCAGCTCTTTATCTGCATCTGGTCCATTGAGAGGGTGCAGAATGCTGTAATGAAGGCAGCAGCAAGACGGGCGTTGGTAATAATTGGAACATTGAAGTCCACAGCAGCACGCCTTACCTTGTATCCATTGGTCAACTCAATGTGAGTTAGGTTCTTAGGAATGTTAACCACCATATCAATCTTGTGCTGGCTGATGAGGTCAACTGCCTGAGGCTCCTCGGAAGATTCACTTGGCCAGTATGCCCTTGTTGCAGGAATATTGTTCTCAGTGAAATACCTGAATGTACCAGCTGTTGCATAGAGGTTATATCCCTTCTTTACAAGAAGTTTCGCAGTGTCAAGAAGTTCGGCCTTCTGGTGTGCATCTCCTGTTGAGAAGAGAATGTTCTTCTCAGGAATCCTGTAACCTACAGAGAGCATTGACTTTAGAATAGCCTCGTTGGTGTCATCACCTATACATCCAACCTCACCTGTTGAAGCCATGTCGACTCCAAGAACAGGGTCTGCCTTCTGGAGGCGTGAGAAGCTGAACTGAGACGCCTTGATTCCCACATAGTCCAAATCGAATGCGCTCTTTTCCGGAGCAGATACCTCAAGACCGCACATAACTTTTGTTGCAAGCTCTATGAGGTTGATCTTGAGAACCTTTGATGCAAATGGGAAGCTTCTTGAAGCCCTAAGGTTACACTCAATTACCTTTATGTCGTTTTCCTTGGCAAGGAACTGGATATTGAAAGGTCCTGATATGTTGAGTGCCTTGGCAATCTTGCGTGCAACCTTCTTGAGTCTTCTTGCTGTTTCAACGTAGAGCTTTTGTGCAGGGAACTGTATGGTAGCATCACCTGAATGCACACCTGCAAACTCAATATGCTCCGAAATAGCGTATGCAATGATTTCGCCCTTTGAAGCAACTGCATCGAACTCTATTTCCTTTGCATGCTGTATGAATTCGCTCACTACAACAGGATGTTTCTTTGAAACGTTTGCTGCAAGCTGGAGGAACTGCTCGAGTTCGGTGTTGTTTGAACAAACGTTCATTGCAGCTCCTGAGAGTACGTATGAAGGCCTTACCAATACAGGGAATCCTACCTTGTCAACGAACTTGTATACATCATCCATTGTTGTAAGCTCACTCCAACGAGGCTGGTCAACTCCAATCTGGTCAAGTGTAGATGAGAATCTGTTCCTGTCCTCTGCATTGTCAATTGAGTCAGCTGTTGTGCCAAGCAGGTTCACACCGGCCTTGTCGAGTCTGAGCGCCAGGTTGTTAGGAATCTGTCCACCTACTGAAACAATTACACCATGAGGGTTCTCAGCCTCAATGATATCCATTACACGCTCGAATGTAAGCTCATCGAAATAGAGCCTGTCGCACATGTCGTAGTCTGTTGATACGGTCTCAGGGTTGTAGTTGATCATTACACCCTGCCATCCGCATTGGCGTATGGTATTCAATGCATTCACGCTGCACCAGTCAAACTCAACGCTGCTTCCAATTCTGTAGGCACCGCTACCAAGAACTATGATTGACTCCTTGCCTTCATTTTCAGGTGCAATTGCAACCTTGTCGCTTTGGCTTCCGTTATATGTAAGGTATAGATAGTTTGCCTTTGCAGGATACTCTGCAGCAAGTGTGTCAATCTGTTTTACAACCGGAACAATGCCCATAGATTTCCTCAGAGCCCTTACATTGGCCATTTCAACATCGGCTTCAGTACCTTTGGCACCGGCCACCCTTGCAATTTGGAAATCTGAGAATCCCTGTCTCTTGGCTGTAAGCATGAGTTCAGCTCCAATATTCTCAATTCCGTTACATTTCAAAAGACTGTTGTTTGTATCAACAATCTTCTGGAGGTGTGCAAGGAACCATTTGTCAATCTTTGTGAGATCGTATATCTGGTTAATGGTATATCCTGCCTGAAGTGCTTTTGATATTACAAAAATTCGGTTGTCTGTAGGAGCGCTGAGTGCAGCGGCAATGTCATCCACAACTATCTCCTTGTTGGCTACGAATCCATGCGCGCCCTGGCCAATCATTCTCAAACCCTTCTGCATAGCCTCCTCAAAGGTTCTGCCAATTGCCATAACCTCTCCAACGCTCTTCATACTGCTGCCTATTTCACGGCTTACACCGTGGAATTTTGCGAGGTCCCATCTTGGAATCTTGCAGACAACATAGTCAATTGATGGCTCGAACATTGCTGGTGTGGCACGTGTTACGGAGTTCTTAATCTGTGCAAGAGAGTAGCCCAAACCAATTTTTGCTGCCACTGACGCAAGTGGATAGCCGGTTGCTTTTGATGCAAGGGCTGATGAACGGCTAAGACGGGCGTTAATTTCAATTACCCTGTAGTCCTCGCCTTCAGGTGAGTATGCGTACTGGATGTTACACTCTCCAACTATTCCAACATGACGTACAATCTTAATTGCAAGTTCACGAAGGTATCCTATTTCGTCATTTGTAAGTGTCTGGCAAGGGGCAACTACAATACTCTCTCCGGTATGGATTCCAAGAGGGTCGAAGTTCTCCATATTGCAGACTGCAATGCAGTTGTCGTAGGCATCACGAACAACCTCGAATTCAATCTCCTTCCATCCTTTCAGCGATTTCTCCACAAGAACCTGTGGTGAGAAGGTGAATGACTTTGCTGCAAGTGCGCGGAGCTGCTCGTCATTGTCGCAGAATCCGCTGCCAAGTCCGCCAAGGGCGTAAGCTGCACGAATAATTACAGGATATCCAACCTCATTTGCTGCCTTGAGTGCAGAATCTATATCTTCAACTGCGTGTGACTTTATGGTCTTGATGTCAATCTCATCCATCTTCTTTGAGAAGAGGTCACGGTCTTCGGTATCCATAATGGCCTGCACCGGTGTGCCGAGAACCTGGAGATTGTATTTTTCGAGGATTCCCTGAGTGTAGAGTTGAACACCGCAGTTCAAGGCTGTTTGGCCTCCGAAAGCGAGAAGAATTCCGTCAGGTTTCTCCTTCTTAATAACCTGTTCAACAAAATATGGTGTTACAGGAAGATAGTATATCTTGTCTGCAATTCCCTCTGAGGTCTGAACGGTAGCAATATTCGGATTTATAAGCACTGTTTTGATACCCTCCTCGCGCATTGCTTTCAATGCCTGGGAACCTGAGTAGTCAAATTCGCCTGCCTCACCGATTTTGAGAGCGCCTGAACCTAGAAGAATGACTTTTGATATTTTATTCATAGTGTATTGTTTTGCTGAATGGTTTCTAAAGTGATTTTATGAAGTCGTTTACAATGAAGAGTGTATCAGATGCTGCTTCAGGTGCAATCTGACATCCGAACATAGGTCTCACGTTATGTCTGATGCCCTCCACACTTCCATCATTGAGGTTTGTGAACCATACGCTCCAGCCATTTGGAATGCTCTGCTGGTCAATTGCCCAGCCGTGGTTCTGGGTTGATATCCAGCACTTCTTTCCTCCAGGCATTGTAATAGGCTGGTTATGTCCGCGGTGGCCGCTCTTGAGAGGAGTTATCTGTGCTCCTGCTGCAACTCCTACAATCAGGTTGCCTGCTCCAATTCCCATAACAGGTCTCTTTCCAGCCAACGCTTTCTTTGTGTTCTCTATGGTCTCTTTACACAAAGTAATGTTTCCTGGAGCACCGGCAATTACAACAGCGTCAGCCTTAACGGTGTTGAAGTCGTAGTTCCAAGGCACCCTTACTACATCTGCGCCAAGTTCAAGTATACTCTTGAGAAGCTTGTTTCCTACACCGCAGTCAACAACGGCAACCATCTTGCCGCTCTTCTCCTTTGCAGGCGAAGAGTATTCAATGATATCGGTGCAGCTTACCTTTGCTACAAGGTTCTCTTCCACATCACTATCGGCCTTGTTGGAGTCCTTTATTGAGTCAGGAATAATCTTTCCCATCATGCTTCCTTTATCGCGCAGAATCTGTGTGAGGTAGCGTGTGTCAATTCCGCAGATTCCTGTAATGCGCTGGTCCTTCATCCAGTTTCCAAGACTGCTTACCGCCTTGTAGTGGCTGTACTCTTCAGAGTAGTCGCACACTATGAGAGCACGTACATATGCTTTAGACGATTCCAAATTGCCAAGAACAGGGAACTTGTCGGCCTCATTTCCTTTTCCTTCTGCATAAACCTCAGGAGCAGGAATTCCGTAGTTTCCAATGGTAGGATAGGTAATGCATACCATTTGACCGGCATTTGAAGGATCGGTTAGAATGTCAGGATATCCTGCCATTGCCGTGTTGAAAACTACTTCTCCCATTGCTGGGGCGTTGAGACCGAAAATGTAACCGTTGAATTGTGTGCCATCCTCAAGAATGAGGCGTCCTTTTGCAAGTTCTTTGTCTGGCGAGATAGAATTGGTGTTTTTCATAAAAAATATCTCTATGAGACCATATATAAAATCTGGCAAATATACTATTTTTGTCTTTATGAAAAACGAATTGCGTAAAAGTATTAAGCAAAAAATTTCAAAAATGTCAGTTGAGGAGCAAAATACCGCATCTGGTACTATTTGGAATAAGATAGAGAATGATTACAATTTTAAAGCGGCAAAGACAATTCTGCTTTTCTGGTCAATTGCTGGAGAGCCGTTTACTCATAATTTTGTAGAGAAATGGAGTAAAGAAAAAAATATTGTCCTTCCGGTTGTCGTTGGTGAAAATCTTATCCTCAGGCTCTATGAAGCCAACAAAATGGAGATTGGGGCCTACAATATCCTTCAGCCTTCTCCTCTTTCACGCACAATTTCACCCTCTGAAATAGAATATGCTGTAATACCAGGTGTTGCTTTTGATTTGAAAGGTAGGCGGCTTGGACACGGGAAGGGGTATTACGATAGGCTCATGCCGGCGCTGAAATGCCCGACTTGTGGTGTATGTTTTTCCACTGCCCTGGTTGATACCGTTCCTTCCGACCCTTGGGATATTCCGGTTGATTCCGTTATCTTTGCTTAGAATTTGTTGTTATGCTAAGTTTGATTCTAACAATGCTTGGAGGTATCCTTGTTGGATACATCCTGAGAAAGAGCACCAGATACAACTACAGTTTCGGTATTCCTCTTGTATTCATCATATGCCTTCTCCTCTTCCTTATGGGAGTGGACCTGGGTTACAATGAGCAGCTTATTCCACGCATTACGGTTGGAGGCGGCTCGCTTTCATTCACCGCAAGAAGGGTGCCTCAGGTAGGGTCAAAGATGATTGCACTCCTTGTAACATCATTCATTGTCACCATTGTAGTGCTGGCTGTTACCATTCTGAATGCCACTTGGTTTCAGAAATTCTTTGTATCAAGGAGGGGCTCTGGAAAAGCGGACGCCAGGGAACAGAACGGGGGGAATTCCATTGGAGGAGAATATGCAGAGAGCGCTCACAGAAGTTTCAAGGAGAAGATAATGGCGTGGAAGGACACCTTCTTCATTCTGGGATCCTTTGTTCTTGGAATTGTTGCAGCTTTGAACAACATCATCCCATCAAGCTGGGCAATAAAGGATTTCTCAATGTATACCCTATATATATTAATAGTAATTGTGGGGCTCTCGGTAGGAACCGACCGCAAGATTCTGCAGACAATAAAGGGACTCTCTCCGAAGTTGCTTCTGCTGCCTGCCCTTACAATTGTATCTACAATAATAGGAGGCTTCTGCGCATACGCTGTAATCAGGGGTGTCAGCTTTACTATATATGTAGATAAAATAAACCTTGTAGATAGTCTTGGCGTCAGCTGCGGTCTGGGATACTATTCGCTTTCCAGCCTGATGCTCAATGAGATACGAGGAGCAGAGATTGGAACAATTGCGCTTGCCTCAAACATTCTCAGGGAGTTGCTCACTATTCTGCTTGCTCCTGTGCTTGCCAAGCGACTCACACCGCTTGCCCCAATATCATGTGGAGGCGCCACCACGGGCGACAGTACACTTCCAGCTCTCCAGAAGGCTTGCGGAAATGAGTATGTGCCGCTTTCAATCCTCCACGGAATCTCAGTGGATTTCTGCGTACCTTTTTTGGTAACTCTCGTCTCATCTTTCTATTGATATTGGCCGGACACGGGCTGCCCGTGGGTGGCCAAAATGCTGATTATCTGCGAGTTAGTCCGAGGTAAAATTGTTCAACTATTCTTCGATGAGCTGAAGGAATTTTTCCATTCCGGTGGTGGCCTTCTCCTGAATCTGGGTGAAACCTGGGAGATTGAGGTTCATGGGCTTTGGATCTATAAGATAAATAGGACACCCGGGCTTGGTGTAGTTAACAAGTCCGGCAGCCGGATATACAACCAGTGATGTTCCTATAACGAGCAGAATATCAGCTTTTTCAACCTCTCTTGCCGCATCTTCGAGGCGTGGAACGGCCTCTCCGAACCAAACTATGAATGGCCTGGTCTGGGTTCCGTCAGGGGCTGTATCGCCAAGTTCTATATCATCGTAGCCAATATCCCAGCTCTGCTCGCGGGCTCTCTCTCCGCAAGCTTTGGTGAGCTCTCCGTGAAGGTGAATCACCTTGCTGCTGCCTCCGCGCTCATGGAGATTGTCCACATTCTGTGTCACTACGGTAACGTCAAAGTCCTTTTCAAGAGAAGCTATCAGCCGGTGTGCGGCATTAGGTTCCTTGCTCTGCAGTTCACGGCGGCGTATATTGTAGAATTCGAGCACAAGTTCCTTGTTGCGCCACCATCCGTCAATGGAGGCAACGTCTTCAACATTGTAGTTATCCCAGAGACCGTCGGAGTCTCTGAATGTGCTCAATCCGCTCTCAGCGCTTACTCCTGCGCCAGAGAGAACAACAAGTTTCTTTCTGCCCATATCTTTGTATTTATCACGGTCTGATGACCGGAATTTATGTTACTTTTTTGTTGATTCTGACAGATTGCCCTCAATGAGTTCAATGAGTTTGTCAATGGCTTCATCCTCTGGAATAGAGTAGATTACGCGCTCGCTTCCCTTGTAGAGGGCTACGCATCCGCGTCCTGCTCCAACATATCCGAAATCTGCGTCGGCCATCTCTCCGGGACCATTCACTATGCACCCCATAACGGCTATTTTCACACCTGCAAGGTGTGATGTGCGTGCCTTCACCTTTTCGAAAGTCTGCTCAA
>DCHN01000009.1 GCA_002315995.1 Bacteroidales bacterium UBA1751
CCCGTGTCTGGCCAACTTTTGTGTAATATTGGGGTTGGTGGATAATGAATTAATTGCTAAATTTGAAAAATTTTAATTTAGAAGAATAGAACATGATTATAGCTTTACCTTCAAAAGAGAATAATGAGGTGGATGACCATTTTGGTCATTGTGCATTCTTTACGGTTGTTAATGTGGAGAGTGATAAAATAGTTGGTACAAAAATAGTATCAGCTCCTGAAGGGTGTGGTTGCAAGTCGGGGATTGCTGTTACATTGAAGGATATGGGGGTTACCATTCTTCTGGCGGGAAATATGGGAGCTGGTGCAAAGAGTGTTCTTGAGGCACAGGGAATAGAGGTTGTAAGAGGGTGCCACGGTTCAGTTGAGAGTGTGGTGTATGACTATATTACAGGTAAAATTAAGGATTCGGGTCAGCTGTGCGAGGAGGATCACGAGGGATGCCACCATGCTTCATTAACCTCTGACAATGGCGTTGGTCACGCTATGCCTGATTTCAAGAGTGTTAAATTTCAGAAATAACATTTTTAACAATTTAATATTATGAAAGTTTACGTATGTGACATTTGTGGCTGGGAGTATGATCCAGCCAAGGGAGTTCCAGAGGCTGGTATAGCACCTGGTACACCATGGGAACAGGTTCCTGATACTTTTGAGTGCCCTCTTTGCGGCGTTCATAAGGAGGATTTCTCTGAGAAGAAATAATTTGCTCAGAAAGAGTAATGGGGCAGGCCGATATTAAACCGGACCTGCCCCATTTTCTTTGCTTTCTTGACTTTATTGCATACTACTCTGCTTTTGTATATCTCTTTACAACGTCAATGAGCATATCCCAGTTATTGGTGCGCTCGTATGCGTTTAGGGAGAATATAACTACACCGGTTGCACCGCCTTTCTTTGCAGCATCAATGCTCAGAATGAGTGAATCTGCTCCGTCACGTGGTCCAACAGCCATTCCTGAACGAAGAACCGCGCTGCTTCCGGCAGCCTTCAAACCCTCAATGCCCTCTTTTGTGGCATCTTCAATCCAGGCATTCGGCTTGCCGTATGAGTGGTTATAAATCATAGGCATCATGAAATCAACATTGCGGAAGTTTACCCAATCTTGGCGAACAAGTTTCTTTGACTCTTCAGGTGTTGCGAAAACTGCAGCGGATGATACTTTGCCGCAAGCTTTGATCTCCTCGGCAACTGCGCTGGCCATATCCGCCAAAGATTTCCATCTGAATTCCATCCACTCCTGATTTGCTGTAGGGTCTTCAAGATCAAGAGGATCAATGCCTGTCTGCTCTTTGAATTTTGCACGGCAAACATCGCAGTAGCAACAATCCCAGTCTGGATATACCCTGTCTTGCACTACACCGCGGCTCTCGTGAAGTGCGTAAGGAAGAATGGCATCCGGATACCTTATGAAATCCATGTGTATTCCGGTAAGCCCGTCTATGGTGGCAATTTCGCGTACCCTCTCTTTAAGGTATTCGGTTACGCCATCGTGGTTAGGGCAGAGGAAACGGTAGTGCTCCCTATTGTACATCTTTATGTCAGCTGTGCTCTCTCCTTTGCCGTTTACAGCGTACCAGTCGTGATGGAGATTTCTCAGGAGCTTTTCTCCTCTGTTGGCTGTCCACATCCATGCGTGAAGCTCAATATTGTATTTCTTGGCATATACGGCTGCTCTTGTAAGTATTTGTATTGCCGCACTATCGCGATAGATGGCTGGGTCATGAATCCAGCTTGTGTCCTCGCCGGCGGCTGCCATTTGCGCAGGAGTGGTTTTTCCATCCAGGAGCGCTGCGCTCTTTTCGAGCAATGTGCTATTGCCAAGGTATGGCGGAACACCAGTGTGGCACTCAATGAAGATGGCGTCAATGCCGGCCTCGGCCGATTTCTGGAAATAACGTTCCAAGGTCTCTTCTGGCATATCAACCTTTCCGGCCATCCATGCCCATACCTTGAACTCCTTCTCTTTTGGGGCGCATCCTGCCAGCATAATAGCTGCAGTAACTGCCAGGAATAATAGTTTTCTCATTAGCGTATTAGTTATTTGTACCAGTGAATTGAGCTTTTGATTCCTGCGAACCATACCTGGTCACCGGTTTGGAACAAGAAGTCTGCAGGTGGATTCGATATGAGCTCTCCGTCCCGGATTACACTTATTACCATGCATCCGGCCTTCCTCATCTCTGTCTTGTAAAGTATTTTTCCACTAAGATAGGAGATGTTGGTGAGTGTATGTTTTTCTACTGTAAAGTCATCGGCACTCTTATCTTTGCTCTCCTTTATGGTGCTCTTATGCTTTATGGCCTGTGCGAACTCTTCAATCTGCTCTTTGGATCCAACAACAAGGACATAGTCACCCGGATATAGAGTCTCCTTTGCAGATGGAATTACAATTGATCTGCTGCCTCTCTTTATCTTTATTATGTTCACACCGGTCTGACGTATGAAATCCATTTCGAGGAGAGGTACGCCGGGCATCTGGAAATCTGACGATATGGTAATTCCATCAATGAAGATATTGTAATTGGCCATCTTCTCGTTCATCAGAGCCTGTATTGGATTCTGCAACTTGTTCAGTTGCTCCTTTTCGTTGAGATTGCTGAAGAAGTGCTGCTCAATTCCAGTACATTGCATGGCTTTTTTACGTGCTGCAACGAAAATGAGGAATATCGTTGACATTGCCAGCAGAATATTCCATTTTTCCAGCTGATAGTGCCACATTATTGCTGATAGTACAAATACTGCGGCAAGTGATATTCTTATGAATATGAATACGAAGATAGGTATTGCATTTTTTCTGTTTGTTTCAACCAGCTCCATTGAAAGAAGTTTGAGCTCTGTGCCGCTGGCTGCAAGATCATACAGAAATGGTGACATTACCAGAATGTAAACAACTATTTCAAAGGCGTATTTCATGTGCTTGCCGAAATCTGGCAAAAGCAGAGCCGAAAGTTTTGGAAGGAAAGCATGGCATGCCAGGGAAATTGCAATGAGCACCACTACATATAGGATTACTCTTATGAGGAACTCCTTTATGAATTTGCGCCAGGTGCTCTCTTCTTTTTCATTTTTCCTGTGTGATTCACCCTGATACAGACGTGTAACTACCTTTTGAGGGAGCTTTGCATGCAGCCATTTGGAAACCGGGTCGGCAGCCTTTATCATGTACGGGGTGGTGAATGTGGTTATTACTGATACTGATATTATAACCGGATAGATGAAGTCTCTCATTACTCCAAGTGAAACACCAAGCCCTGCAATGATGAAGGAGAACTCGCCGAGTTGCGGAAGGGAGAATCCAACGTGAAGTGCCGTATCGAGACCTTTTCCAGAAAGGAGGACTCCACCTGTGGAGAAGATGAGAATTCCGCTCATTGCTACAATGGTAATGATGAGTATGACATCCCAGTAACTTACAATTATCTCCGGGTCAACCATCATTCCCACTGATACAAAGAATATTGCGCCAAAGAGATTCTTGATATTTCCAATTGTGTGCTCAATTCTCTCCCCCTCAATTGTGGATGAGAGTATTGAACCCATTATGAATGCTCCCAGAGCTGATGAAAAACCTGCCGCATTGGCCAGAAGCACCATAACAAAGCATAGACCTATGCTTGCCAGCAGGAGAATCTCTTCAGAGAGATATTTCTTGGCCCTTTTAAGTAAGGATGGGAGTACGAAGATTCCAACCAGGAAGCAAATAATCAGGAAGAAGGAGAGCTTTGCAAGTGAGTAGATGACTTCACTGCCAGAAAACTTGTTTGACACTGCAAGTGTTGAGAAGAGAACCATCATGAGCACTGCAAGCAGGTCTTCAACTACAAGCAGGCCGAACACGAGGGTGGCGTATGATTTCTTCTTTATTCCCAAATCGTCGTAGGCCTTTATGATTATTGTGGTTGAACTCATTGAGAGCATGCCTCCAAGGAATATGCTCTCCATATTGCTCCATTCCAATGATGTTCCGGTAACAAAACCCATCATGAACATGCCTATGCATATTGTTCCGGCTGCTATTACGGCAGTGCTTCCTACTCCAAGCAATTTTTTGAAGCTGAATTCAAGTCCCAGGCCAAAGAGAAGGAAGATGATTCCCAGATCAGACCATTGGTGAACTGATTCGGGTGAAAACTGAGGAATAAGTCCCAGCTTGGGTCCAACTATGAATCCTGCAACTATATACCCAAGAATGAGAGGTTGCTTGAGCGCTTTTGATATAATGGTAAATACTCCTGCTGCAACAAGAATAGTTGCAAGTTGCGTTACGAGATTAAGTTCTGTGGACATTCACGTATGTGTTAACCATACAAATTTAATCTCTTTTTGGACAACTCTGTATTTTTCCTGATTATTTTCCTAAATTTGTCCGCTTTTTGCAAGAATGGTATCTTTATTGATACTAAATGCATTAAAAGAGATATATTTTTATGAAGAAGTATTACGGATTCCTTGCTTGTTCGCTTCTGCTTGCGGCCATTATTTCTTGTTCCAAGAGTTCGGAGACAACTGAATCAATAGATTTTGATGACATTACCATTATGGCCTCTATGGATGAGCAGAATGTATTGGATGAAGATGGAAATGTTGCAAGGGACAACACCTTTGGCTCCGGGGACGATCACATAAACCTTTTCCTTGGAACATCGAACAATGTGAATTTTGTTTATGAGGAGACATCCAAGGTCAAGACTGCTCCGTTTGTTTCAACAGTTTCAGGCTCATTTACCCCTTCAACCGGCATAGAGTATAATTATAAAGCACATTATCCTCATAGCACGGAGGTTACAATGCTTACTGCTGGGGTGACTTCACATCTTCCTGTTCATCAGTATGCGGCTGTAGGTTCTTTGGAGAGTATGCCACCGCTTATGATAGGACAATCGAAAAATTTCTCCATACAGCTTCATACAGTAACCTCATTCCTATGTTTTTCTGTTTACCATGAAGGAATTGACAAGGTGACACTTTACTCCAATGACGAGAGTCGGAAACTCGTAGGTACCATTAAGTTCTCTTTCGATGACCAGAGTGTACCTGAAATCAGCGATACCACTTCAGGAGTATTTGCAGTATCTGTATCTCTGAAGGATAAGACAGATTTCATTCCTGGAGAAAAGTACTTCTTCAGAATTTTCCCGTGTGATCTCTCGGCCAGTGGCTATACCATTACATACCACTCGAAGAGAGGTTTTTACAAGGTGGTGGTTACAAGTACGCCGGGCGAGTGGGAAAGGAATAGAGTGTACATGATCAAGGCGAGCGACAAGGATGCGGAATTCATTGAATCCAGTGCAGCTTTCACATCGTCTGAAGAGGGGGATGTGGTACATTTTGCACCGAGCAATCTTATGTATGACCTTGAGGGTAAGAAGTGGTATTTTGCTGCTCATCAGTATGACTGTATAGGCAATTCGCTTGGGAATACGGATGTTACAGGAAGTATTGGCAGCGTTGATCTTTTCGGATGGTCAGTGAACAGTCCGGTTTGCTACTTCGGTATGAATAACGCCACTTCATTTGTGGGGGAGGCTGAGGATGGAGATTTCCTTGACTGGGGTGTAAAGCCTATTTGGAGCCGTGACGGTTCCACACTCTTCCCATCTGGAACATGGTACACACCTGATGCAAACGATATGGAATACATTACATCAGTACGTCCAGCTTCCAAGGTTGGAAAGGTGAATAATGCAAGATATATAAAGGCAACTGTTGCCGGCGTCCCGGGGCTTATGCTTTTCCCTGATGTTTTCAGCTGGCCATCTGAACTTGATGTTCCAAAGAATATTAATGTTCCGCAATCGTACTTTGATGTCAATGTCTATTCGGCGGAGGAGTTCGAGATTCTTGAGAATCTGGGTGCGCTCTTCCTTCCTGCCGGCGGATACAGGCTTGCCAAGAATGTACTTGAAATGGGGGCTGCAGGGCGTTACTGGATGAGCAATTCAAATGGTCCTACAATTGCCAATGCTCTGGACTTTACATATTTGGGAGTAACATCTTACAATACCACATACCTTCGTTATTACGGTTCGTGTGTGAGATTGGCCAAGGTTGAATAACAGGAGTCTGCAATTACTTTTTTTAATTTGCAACTTTTGCCTATATTTGCACTGTTTTTAGGAACGTTATTAATAACAAATAAAAATTACAATTATGGCTTACAAAATTTCTAACGATTGCGCTGCTTGTGGTACATGTAAGAACGAGTGCCCAGTAGGAGCAATTTCTGAGGGCGATATTTACAAGATTGATCCTGCAATGTGCACAGAGTGCGGAACTTGTGCAAATGCTTGCCCTATGGGTGCTATTTCTTTGGAGTAGTATTGTACCAATAGACAAACGGTGGCCTTGAGCAGTTTGCTCAGGGCCATTTTTTTATGGAATTATTTTTGAAAAGTGATATATTTGTAGGTTATTGTTCATGTTTGGACTTTTATGTCCGTATCGTTTTGTGCGGACTGATTTAGAAACAAAAAATATTCATATATGGCAAATTTTATGAGCTTCTTGTCCTCCATTTTCGGGACAAAAGCAGAAAGGGATCTTAAGGAGATACAGCCAATACTTCAGAAGGTTTTTGCGGAGTTCGCCAGAGTTGATCTTCTTGACAATGATCAACTGAGGAGTGAGACTGTAAAGATGAAACAGATCATTGCTGCAAAAACAGCTGCGAAAGAGGCGGAAAAACATGATTACAGAACTAAACTTGACGACTATACCATATCTGCCGACTTGAAGGAGGAGTATGCTACAAGAGTTGACAAACTTACAAAGGAGATAGACCAGCAAATTGAGGATGCCCTTATGGAGGTACTTCCTACTGCATTTGCGGTAATGAAGTCAACGGCCCGCAGGTTCAAGGAGAATGCTACCATTGAGGTAACTGCCTCAGATTTTGACCGTGCGCTTGCTGTTGAGCATGATTTTGTGGAAATAGATGGTGACAAGGCAATATGGCACAACAGCTGGAGTGCAGGTGGCAACAAGATTACCTGGGATATGGTCCACTACGATGTGCAGCTGATTGGCGGTATTGTACTGCATCAGGGTAAGATTGCAGAAATGGCAACCGGTGAGGGCAAAACCCTCGTTGCAACGCTTCCGGTCTTCTTGAATGCACTTGCAGGAAAGGGTGTTCATGTCGTTACCGTAAATGACTACCTCTCAAAACGAGACTCAGAGTGGATGGGGCCTCTCTATATGTTCAACGGACTCAGCGTAGACTGCATAGACAAGTATGATGCGAACAGGGAGGGTGAAAAGAGAAAGGCCGCTTACAAAGCTGATATCACATTTGGAACAAACAATGAGTTCGGTTTTGACTATCTCAGGGATAATATGACAACTGAGATCAATGATCTGGTTCAGAAGAAACATCACTATGCAATTGTTGATGAGGTTGACTCCGTTCTCATTGATGATGCACGTACCCCTCTCATTATTTCAGGTGCCGTGCAGAAATCAGATGACCAGCAGCAGTTCGTTGATTTCAAGCCATACGTTGAGAAACTCTACCTCAAGCAGAGAGGTGAGGTAACAACTATTCTGAATGAGGCGAAGAAACTCATTTCAGATGAGAAGAGAGAGGAGGGTGGAGTAAAGCTTCTCCGCGCCTACAAGGGACTTCCAAAGTATACACCTCTTATCAAATACCTCTCCGAACCCGGTATCAAACAGCTTCTTCTGGATACAGAGGCTCTCTATATGCGTGAAAACAACAAGTACATGCATATAATAACAGATGATCTTCTCTTTGTAATTGACGAGAAACAGAAGAGCGTTGAGTTCACTGACAAAGGAAATGATTACATAGCCTCCCTTGTTGACGATGACAAGTTCTTCATTCTTCCCGATGTGGGAGCTGAAATCTCCGAAATGGAGAAGAGTATTCCGGATGCACAGGAGCGCCAGACCAGGAAGGATGAGTTAATTGCGGACTATGCCCTCAAGTCTGAGCGTGTTCATACTATGACACAGCTTCTCAAGGCGTACACAATGTTCGAAAAAGATGTTGAGTATGTCATAGACAACAATGAAATCAAGATTGTTGACGAGCAGACAGGACGTATTCTCAGTGGAAGAAGATATTCGGACGGATTGCATCAGGCTATTGAGGCCAAGGAGGGCGTTAAGGTTGAGGCAGCAACACAGACTCATGCAACCATTACATTGCAGAACTATTTCAGAATGTATCACAAGCTTGCAGGAATGACCGGTACTGCGGAGACTGAGGCAGGTGAATTCTGGAAAATCTACAAACTTGAGGTTGTTGCAATTCCTACCAACAAACCTGTAAAGAGAATAGACAATGACGATCTCATTTACAAGACAAGGAAAGATAAGTACAATGCTGTAATTGCAAAGATTCTTGAGTTGAAGGAGGCAGGGCGTCCAGTACTTGTGGGAACAACCTCCGTTGAGGAGTCTGAGAAGTATTCGAAGATGCTCACAATGAGGGGAGTCAAACATAATGTCCTCAATGCAAAGCAGCATGAGCGTGAGGCAATGGTTGTTGCAGAGGCCGGATGGGCAGGAGCAGTAACAATTGCAACCAATATGGCGGGACGTGGAACCGATATCAAGCTCGGGCCAGGTGTTGAGGAGGCAGGTGGTCTTGCCATTATAGGCACTGAGAGGCACGACAGCCGCCGTGTTGACCGTCAGCTCAGGGGTCGTGCCGGAAGGCAGGGAGACCGCGGTTCTTCTATCTTCTATGTAAGTCTTGAGGATAACCTTATGCGTCTTTTCGGTTCCGACAGAATAGCGAAGATTGTTGACCGTATGGGATTTGAGGAGGGAGAAGCTCTTCAGCACTCAATGCTTTCAAAAGCAATAGAGAGGGCACAGAAGAAGGTCGAGGAGAATAACTTCGGTATAAGAAAGCATCTTCTTGAGTATGACGATGTAATGAACTCCCAGAGGGAGGTCATATATAACCGAAGGCGCAATGCACTTTATGGTGAGAGAATAGACGTTGACCTCAAGAATATGATTCAGGACTACGCATATACCATAACAGCTATGCGTGAATGTGATTTCGAAGAGTTCAAACTTCTTGTAATGAGAGAAATAGCAGTTGATCTCACCTTCGATGAAACACTCTTTACAAAGGCATCAAACGACGATTTGGCCGATGCCATAATAAAGGATATAAAGGAGAGCATTGACAGAAAGTCTGCATCGCTCATAAGCCAGATTTATCCTTATGTTGGTGCAGTTCAGCAGCGTTTCGGCGACAGATATGCAAATGTTGCGTTCCAGATTACAGATGGTGTGAAGCCTAAGTTCCCACTTCTTGTAAACATCAAGCGTGCAATGGAGACACAGGGAGGCGATATTCCAAGAGCCATTATTAAATCTGTTACACTCTTCACAATTGATGAGTACTGGAAAGAGCATATACGTGCCATGGACGAATTGAAGCACTCTGTTCAGAACGCTTCATACGAGCAGAAGGATCCGCTCCTCATTTACAAGTTTGAGTCGTTTAATCTCTTCAAGGAGATGCTCGAGAATATAAACAGAGATGTCATTTCAGGTGCTGTTAGGGCTCAGCTTCCTCAGCGCGAGAATTCTGATGGAGAGCAGGAGCCTGCAGTGAACGCCGGTCAGGAGTTCAAACGCTCTAACCAGATGAGCAAAATGCAGACAGGAAGGAGTGAACTCATGACAAACGGAGAGCAGAGCAGAAGCAACTCCCCAATAAGGGTGGAGAAGAGAGTGGGAAGGAATGACCCATGCCCTTGTGGAAGCGGCAAGAAATACAAGAACTGCTGTGGAAGGAACGAGTAGTATATGTTAAACCTATAACGATAGTTAATTAATAAAGATAATGGATAATTTTGATATCATAGTGGTTGGTGCCGGTCCCGGCGGATATGTTGCTGCCATAAAGGCCTGCCAGCTTGGAATGAAAACTGCTGTAATCGAGCGCAGCGAACTTGGTGGAATCTGCCTGAACTGGGGATGTATTCCAACAAAGGCTCTTTTGAAGAGTGCCCAGATTTTCAATTACACAAAACATCTTGCAGATTATGGTCTTGTTGCGGGTGAGGGTATCTCAATAACCCCGGATATTGCCAGAATTGTTGAAAGGGAGAGGGGAGTAAGCGCTACAATGAACAAGGGAATCGAGTATCTTTTCAAGAAGAACGGTGTCACTCTCATAAAGGGAGCAGCCTATTTGAAATCAAAGGATATAGTTGAGGTTACAGGTGAGGATGGGGCAAAAACAGAGTACCAGGCAGGTCACGTCATTCTTGCCACCGGAGCGCGCGCAAACCAGTTGTCTTTTGCACCTATCGACGGTAAAAAAATAATTTCATACCGCGAAGCGCTTGTACCGTCACAGCTCCCCAAGAGTCTAGCCGTTATTGGCAGCGGCGCTATTGGCAGTGAACTTGCTTTCTTCTACTTCTCAATGGGTGTTGAAGTTCATCTTATTGAGTATATGGACCAGATTGTTCCAACAGAGGACGCCGATGTTGCTGCACAGTTGAGCAGAAGTTTGAGAAAAGCCGGTATGAAGGTGTATGTTTCAACCAATGTTAAGAGCGTTGACACAACAGGTGAAAACTGCATTCTGACCATTGAGGACAAGAAGGGCGAGAAGCAGATTGAGGTTGAACAGGTTCTCTCTGCAGTAGGAGTCGTTCCTAATACTCAGGGTCTGGGTCTTGAGGAGTTGGGTGTTGAGATGATGCGCGGCAGAGTTGTGGTTGACAAGAACTGCAAGTCAAGCGTAGATACCATTTATGCAATTGGTGACATTATTCCTACACAGGCGTTGGCGCATGTTGCTTCAGCTGAGGCCATTCTTGCAATTGAGAGTATTGCAGGTATGAATCCTTCTCCAATTGATTATTCCAACATACCGGGTGCAATATATACAACACCTGAAATAGCTTCAGTTGGAATGAGCGAGAAGAAGGTACAGGATGCCGGAATTGCATATAAGGTTGGTAAATTCCCATTCACTGCAAGTGGAAAGGCAACTGCTGCCGGAGAGAAGGATGGTTTTGTGAAACTTATCATTGATGAGAAGACAGATAAGATTCTCGGTGCACATCTCATTGGTGCAAATGTTACCGAAATGATTGGGGGAATTGTTCTTGCAAGGAATCTTGGAGCAAAAGCATCTGATGTTATGAAGACTATTTTCCCTCATCCTACAATGAGCGAGGGAATAATGGAGGCGGCAGAGGCTTCAACAGGACACGCAATACATATTTAAAGACTTCTTAGTCTCTGTGTTTTTTCATGTATTTGAGGATGTCCATTCTGTAGTAGAGGCCAACGCGGTACTGGTCGAAAGGCCAGTCGTGGTATCCGTGCCTATAGTATATGAATGGACTCCACTTACCTATATGAAACTCAAGACGTGAATTTATTGTACGTGGAAGGTCTCCGTTACCCTGAATGCCGTTGTATTGTCCGAATGCAGTGCTGAATGTAACAACAGGTGATTTGAAGGCAACCTGAGCTCCCCATCCAAGGGCATCGTTCTGCCTGCCGTTGTCAGACTGCCAGCATACAAAATCCAATGCCAGTGCAGGTCTGATGGCAATTTTATCACCTATCTTGAAATCCTTTCCTGTAGATAGTTCAAAGTAGTAACCTGGTGCATCGAAATGTCTGGCTCTCTCGAAATGGTCTCCGGTTGCGGTCTGAATTGTTGAGCGGAGTGTAAGGGAAGGTATGTATTTCTTCTCCCTGAGAATAAGCATGTCAAGACTGAAATAGAGATTTCCTGTGTCTGTATCCTTGAGTTTCTCTTTAGGATCTACACCTCTGGCTGCCCTTGCCTGTTCCGTGTCATTATAGAACTCCTGAAATTCACCCCATACCGAAAGTGTGGCTCTGCTTGTCCACAGTGGCAGATGTATGCAATATGTTGGAGCGTAGGTGTAGTCTTTGTGCGAGTTGCCGCCAATGTTTCCAACCACCATATCCCCGGAAAGTTCGAGGTGCAGGTCGTTGCAAATGGTTCCATCGAGCATATCCGGTACTGGAAAGGCGTATGGGCCGAAGTATTTCGGCGCAACGACAAGATTTGACACGTCCGTATTATCCTGCGCTTTTACCCCAAATGCTGTTATTGTCAGCAGCATTGTTATGCATAGAATATAACGTACGTGGCTCGGTTTCATCTTATCTGATTCTTTGACGTATCTGGTAGCTGTTCCTATCGCTGCGTGAGCGGCTCAACAGTTCTGCTACAAAGCCTGTAAGGAAAAGCTGCATTCCAACAATCAGTGCAACCAGTGCAATATAGAAGAGAGGCTGGTCGGTTACTGCTCTGTATCTGAGGCCTGCCGACTGTGCCATTAGTTTCTGAACTATTATTATTATTGTAATAATGGCGCCAATGAGGAATGTTACACTGCCCATAACCCCGAAAAGATGCATTGGCTTCTTGCCGAACTGCTGGAGGAACCATAGGCTGAGCAGGTCAAGGTATCCGTTCACAAAACGGTTGAGTCCGAATTTGCTCTTTCCGAATTTCCTTACGTGGTGTTGAACAACTTTCTCTCCAATATTGGTGAAGCCTGCACTCTTTGCAAGGTATGGTATATACCTGTGCATCTCTCCGTACACCTCAATGTTCTTTACTACCTCGTTCCGGTATGCCTTGAGGCCGCAATTCATGTCGTGGAGTTTCAATCCTGTAACCTTGCGGGCTGTGGCATTGTATATTTTTGAAGGGATATTCTTTGTGAAAGTGTTGTCAAGCCTCTTTTTCTTCCATCCGCTCACAAGATCATAACCATCTTGACGTATCATTGCATAGAGTACCGGAATTTCATTTGGGTCATCCTGAAGGTCGGCATCCATTGTTATTACAACTTCCCCTTCAGCCGCTTCAAAACCGCAGTACAGGGCAGCGGACTTGCCATAATTTCTGCGGAAGCGTATTGCCCTTATCTGATTATATTTTTCAGCAAGAGATGTAATCACGTTCCATGAGTTGTCTGTGCTGCCGTCATTCACCATTATTATTTCGTAACTGATGCCCATTCCGGTTGCAACAGATGATATGCCCTCTACAAGTTCAGGCAGAGATTCCGCTTCATTGAAGAGTGAAACTACAACGCTTAAATCCTTCATACTATTGAGCAGTGTTGTTTGTGAAGGAGTCAAAATCCATATTCTCCTTTTTTGTGAAGTTTGCAATAATAAGAGTGACAATTACTCCAAAAATCGTGCAGTAGATGAGCGAGCCGAACAGAACATACTCTTCAATGTGGTTCATGGCATTCTCTACTATTTCAAGCTGGTCTGAATTCATGCTTGCTTCAAGAGCACTCATTGCTTCATCAATTTTATTTGCGTAGTTCTCCTTGTTTATTACAGCAACATTGAGCCAGCTGAAAAGAGCAACGATAATGGATGAGAATGTACATGTGAGTGAACCGAAAGATACTCCTGCACCATAGTTGAACTCATTGAAGTTTGAAGCCCACTCTTTAATGAGCCTATGCAAAATCCAGATGCTGCCTGCAAATTTCACTATCCATAAAAGGATTGAAATTGCACCTCCCGGATTGAATGAATCGTTGATGAGCATAACAACTATTGAAGGGATTGACAGGTATATTCCATATAGTGCTGCCGTGCTTACTCTGCTTTTTTCCATATTATTTTCTGTATTACGCGGCAAATATACTATATATATTTACACTAATTGTCAGATAATTCGCGATTTTATGGTTTTATAAAACTTCTTTGTAAATTTGCAGGCTTGTGCTCCCGCATCTGTGAAATGAGTTCCGATATTGCGGAGGGCCATTTGAAAAGAGTACAAATATTTCAGATATGATAAATATAACATTCAAAGATGGTGGCGTACGTCAATATGAGAGTGGCGTAACAGCTTTGCAGATTGCTCAGAGTATCAGCCCTCGTCTGGCGGAAGAGGTGCTTTCGGCTACTGTTAACGGTAAACTGGAGGATATTGCAAAACCAATTACTGAGGATTCTACGGTTATTCTTCACAAATGGGAGGATGAAGAGGGAAAGAAGGCTTTCTGGCATTCGTCATCGCACCTTATGGCCGAGGCTCTTGAGGCATTGTACCCTGGCGTGAAGTTCGGTATTGGACCTGCAATTGACAACGGTTTCTATTATGATGTGGATCTAGGTGAAACAACAATAACAGAGGCTGATCTCAAGAAAATAGAGGAGAAGATGATAGAGCTCGCAAGAACAAAGGAGCAGTTTGTTAGAGTAGACGTTCCAAAGGCTGAGGCTATGGAGAACTTCACAAAGAAGGGCGACCAGTACAAGTGTGAGCTTATAAGGGATCTTGAAGATGGTCATATCACTTTCTACACCAACGGAAATTTCACCGACCTTTGCCGCGGACCTCATATTCAGAACACTTCAATAATTAAGGCAGTGAAGCTTACATCAATTGCCGGAGCATATTGGAGAGGAAATGAGAAGAACAAGATGCTTACCCGTATCTATGGTATCACATTCCCTAAGAAATCTCTTCTTGACGAATATCTTGCACTTCTCGAAGAGGCCAAGAAGCGTGATCACAGGAAACTTGGCAAGGAATTGGAGCTCTTCACATTCTCGTCAAGAGTCGGTGCAGGTCTTCCATTGTGGCTTCCAAGGGGTGCAGCGCTTAGGGAGAAGCTTGAAATGTTCCTGAAAAAGGTTCAGAAGGAGTATGGTTACCTTCCTGTAATTACACCTCATATAGGCCAGAAGGAACTCTATGTAACAAGCGGTCACTATGCACATTACGGAGCTGATTCATTCCAGCCTATACATACCCCTGCTGAGGGTGAGGAGTTCCTTCTCAAACCTATGAACTGTCCTCATCACTGTGAGATTTACAGATCAAAACCAAGGTCATACAAGGATCTTCCTCTCCGTTTTGCAGAGTTCGGCACTGTTTACAGATACGAGCAGAGCGGTGAGCTCCATGGTCTTACCAGAGTAAGAGGATTTACCCAGGATGATGCCCACCTGTTCGTAAGGCCTGACCAACTCAAGGAGGAGTTTGAGAAGGTTATTGACATTGTGCTCTATATATTCAAGACTTTGAAGTTTGAGGAGTATACAGCACAGGTTTCACTCAGGGATCCTAACGACCATGAGAAGTATATAGGTACAGACGAGAACTGGGCTAGGGCTGAGTCGGCCATTGTTGAGGCTGCTCAGGAAAAGGGTCTCAATACTGTGGTAGAGTATGGTGAGGCTGCATTCTATGGCCCTAAGCTTGACTTCATGGTAAAGGATGCCATTGGGAGAAAGTGGCAGCTTGGTACAATTCAGGTTGACTACAACCTTCCTGAGAGATTCGATCTCTCATATACGGGAAATGATGACAAGCCTCAGAGACCTATTATGATACACAGGGCTCCGTTCGGTTCAATGGAGCGTTTCGTTGCTGTTCTTCTTGAGCATACAGGTGGAAAACTCCCATTATGGTTAGCTCCTGATCAGGTTGTAGTGCTTCCTATCAGCGAAAAATTCAACGATTATGCAAAAAAAGTTTGCACTTTGTTGAATAATTCCGATATTCGCACGCTTATTGACGATAGAAACGAAACCATTGGAAAGAGGATTCGTGAGAACGAGCTCAAGAAGCTTCCATACCAGCTCATAGTTGGTGAAAAAGAGGCACTTGAGGGTCTTGTTTCCGTTAGAAAGCAGGGAGGAGAGGATCTCGGTTCAATGAAAATTGAACAGTTCCGTTCTCTCATTGAAGATGAAATCAAGTCACTTTTGAGCAAATAGCTCAGAAGCGCATAATTTTATTATAAACTTATTATTTAGGAGGATACTTTTATAGCAACACCATTTAAACCGCGTCCAGGGGGATTCAAGAAGCCGAATACCGGAGCCCCTTCACAGAACAACGGCAACCGAAACGGTGCGGTTCAGACGCAAAAGAAAAATGACTCAAACAGAGTTAACGAGGAGATCCGATGCCCGCAGGTCAGGCTTGTCGGAGAGAACATACCTGAGCAGGGCATATACTCTACACAGGCAGCTCTGAAAATGGCGGTTGAGCAGGAACTCGATTTGGTAGAGATATCCCCGAATGCTGATCCTCCTGTTTGTAAGATACTCGATTACCAGAAGTACCTCTATCAGCAGAAGAAGAAGGCAAAGGAGATGAAGTCCAATGCCAGCAAGGTGGTCATTAAAGAGATAAGATTCGGGCCTCAGACAGATGAGCACGACTATCAGTTCAAGTTGAACCACGCAAAAAGCTTCCTGCAGGACGGTGCCAAGGTAAAGTCTTATGTCTTTTTCAAAGGGCGCTCAATTCTCTTCTCGGAACAGGGTGAAAAACTTCTTCTCCGTTTCGCTGTAGATCTTGAGGATTTCGGCAAAGCTGAGCAGATGCCAAAACTCGAAGGCAAGAGAATGATTATGATGATAGCTCCTGTTGGAAAGAAGAAATAGGACATAAATTTGATAATTTGCGGCTGTTGCACAGCGCGGCAGCTGCAACATTATACTGTTTAAACAATTATTAACTTTAAAATTTTTAGCAATGCCTAAAATGAAGACCAATGCCGGTGCCAAAAAGCGTTTCGAGCTTACCGGGTCGGGAAAAATCAAAAGAAAACATGCCTATCACAGTCACATTCTGACTAAGAAGACAACCAAGCAGAAAAGGAATCTTTGCCACATTGCAACCATTGCACAGGTTGATGAGCCAAGAGTAAAGAAACTTATTTTAGCTTAACTGAATTATTAACCGAGAGTTCAGCAGAATAAAGTTTCTCAGTCACGAGGAGGAGAACGCTGACCCTCAAAAAACAGTAAATTATGCCAAGAAGCGTAAATTCGGTTGCATCTAGAGCACGCCGTAAAAAAATCCTTAAACAGACCAAAGGTAATTTCCTTGCAAGAGCAAATGTCTGGACTGTTGCCAAAAATACTTATGAGAAAGGTTTGACTTACGCCTACAGAGACCGTAAGACCAAGAAGAGAACCTTCCGCGCACTTTGGATTCAGAGAATCAATGCTGCAGCAAGAATTCATGGTATGAATTATTCTCAGTTCATTGGCAAACTTGCAAAGAACAATGTTGGTCTCAACAGAAAAGTACTTGCAGATCTTGCTATGAATAATCCTCAGGCTTTTGAGGCAATTATCAACTCTGTAAAATAGTTCTTTGAATTGAAATTCGCCTTTTTACATAACAGATGGTTCAAGTTCTCCGTATGGGGAGGTGCATATCTCCTCTGGGTCATTTGGCTTGGCAACTGGTGGTGGCTTTTGGGTCTTGCTGTTGTCTATGACATCTTTGTCTCAAAGAGAATCAAATCATTCCTGTGCAAAAAGGGCTTGAAGACTCCAAAGAAAAAAGGTCCTGTGGCTGAGTGGATTGATGCCATAGTATTTGCCGTTGTTGCTGCAACATTCATCAGAATGTTCTTCATTGAGGCATATACAATTCCAACAGGATCAATGGAGAAGAGCCTTGCAATTGGAGACTATCTGTTTGTAAGCAAACTGGCATACGGGCCAAGGGTTCCAATAACCCCCGTTTCTGTTCCGCTGGTTCACAATGTAATGCCGTTTTCCAATAAGGAGTCCTATTCAACCGTTATTCAGAATAGCTATAGAAGGTTGAAAGGATTTTCCAAGGTGAAGAGAAACGATATTGTTGTGTTCGGTTTTCCAAATGGTGACACTGTACTCAAGAGATTTCCTTCCGAGGATTATTACAGGGTTGTCAGGGATAACAACGGTAACAGAGAGTTTGTAATAAGGCAATACGGACCTGTGGTTGCCAGACCTCTTGACAAACTTGATAATTATGTAAAGAGATGTGTGGCTGTTGCAGGCGATTCATTAGCAGTAGTCAACGGTCAGGTTTTTGTAAATGGAGAGGCTCAGGAGAGTTTCCCCGGTGAACAGAAAATCTGCAACGTTTATACAAATGGTGGTGCCATTGGCCAGAAGGCTTTTGATAAAGTGGGGTTGGATTCAAGATATATGTTCTTTGACAACACTCTTCCAGGTTATTGCAACGTAACTCTTTCAAATGAGGAGATTGAGAAGTTGCGTAGACTGGAATCTGTTGCCTCGGTTGAGGTGCTCTTCGTAGGGCAGGAGAATGATGAGTCTGAAATCGTCTTCCCGTTCTCCAGCAATTTCAGATGGAATGTTGACAACTACGGACCAATCTGGATTCCGAAGGAGGGAGTAGAGATTGATATAAATCTTTACAACCTACCTCTCTACAGCAGAATCATTACCAAGTTTGAGGGCAATACTCTGCAGGTTGAGGGGTCGAAGATAATGATCAACGGAAAGGAGTGCAGCAAGTACACCTTCAAGCAGGATTATTACTTCATGATGGGTGACAACAGACATAACTCACTTGACTCGAGATACTGGGGCTTTGTTCCTGAAGACCATATTGTGGGCAAACCTTCATTTATCTGGTTTTCAACAGACAAGAACAAAAGCTTTCCAAGCAATATCAGGTGGAAACGGATATTCAGCATCATTTAAAATTTGTAATTCTTAAAAAAAAGAGTGATATTTGCGCGCTCAATAGTTTTGAATAATAATAAAATACAATAATAATGGCAAAGATTTGTCAAATTACCGGCAAGACAGGAATGAGAGGAAACAATGTTTCCCATTCTAAACGCAGAACAAAGAGGGTTTTTGCACTTAATCTCAAAACCAAGAAGTTCTGGTTGGAGGAGGAAGGCAGGTTCGTAACACTTAAACTTACAGCTGCTGGAATCCGTAATATTAACAAGAACGGCCTCGCAGAGAGCTTGAGAAGAGCTGAGGATAACGGATTCATTAATCTAGTGTAATAATATACAATTATGGCAAAGAAAGGTAACAGAGTTCAGGTAATCCTTGAATGCACAGAGCAAAGAGAGAGTGGTGTACCAGGAATGTCCAGGTATATTACCACTAAGAACAAAAAGAACACTACTCAGAGGTTGGAGCGTAAGAAATACAATCCTTTCCTTAAGAAGGTAACCGTTCATCGTGAGATTAAATAACATTTAAAACCAACGAACTATGGCAAAGAAAGCGGTAGCAACATTTAGTGGTGACAAGTCTCAGTTGAAGAACGTTACCAAATGTATACGTATGGCAAAGTCTCCAAAGACAGGTGCTTACGTTTTTGAGGAGGAGATGGTTCCAAACGCTGAAATCAAGGACTTCTTCGCAAAGAAATAGTCTCTTGTGGAAATAGGATTAGAGGCTGGACAAAGCGCTTTGTCCAGCCTCTTCTTTTATTGTGTTATGCCGGATATTTTTAGTATTTTTGCAGATTGCTGAAATTATGTTTTCTAGCAGGTTGCACTGATAAATTATTGTTCTAATGGGATTTTTCGGATTTTTTGGGAAAGATAGCAAACAACAGATAGACTCTCTGAACAGCGGTATGGAGAAGACCCGTACCGGAATCTTTGAAAGACTGACGAGAGCTGTCACAGGGAAGAGTGAAGTTGATGATGAACTCCTCGATGAAATTGAGGAGGCTCTTGTAGCTTCGGATATTGGTGTTGACACAACTCTTGAAATTATTGATAATCTTCAAGAACGTGTTGCCCGTGATAAATACATGGGCAGCTGCGAACTGTACACTATACTGAAGGAGGAGATAGAGCATCTTCTCGAAGTAGATTCTAAGGAGCAGAGTGGTTCAGTTCAGAGCGTATTTGATTTCAGCAGGAAACCATACGTCATTATGGTTGTTGGTGTAAACGGTGTGGGCAAGACTACCAATATAGGAAAACTTGCGGCACGCCTGAAGGCCGAAGGGAAGAGTGTGATGCTTGGTGCGGCGGATACATTCAGGGCAGCTGCCGTTGATCAGCTTGTTGTATGGAGCCAGCGTGCAGGTGTTCCAATTGTGAAGCAGGAGATGGGTTCGGACCCGGCATCCGTTGCGTTCGATACATTGAAATCGGCCGTTGCGCAGAATATTGATGTAGTGCTCATTGATACCGCAGGAAGACTTCATAATAAAATCAATCTCATGAATGAGCTTACTAAAATCAAGAATGTGATGAAGAAGGTTGTTCCCGATGCACCGCATGACGTTCTTCTTGTTCTTGACGGTTCTACCGGGCAGAATGCATATCAGCAGGCAAAGGAGTTTACAAAAGCCACTGACGTTACATCACTCGCTGTAACAAAGCTCGATGGAACGGCTAAGGGCGGTGTGGTTATAGGAATCGCCCACAAATTCAAGATTCCTGTGAAGTTTATTGGAGTTGGAGAGAAAATAGAGGATTTGCAG
>DCHN01000048.1:0-720 GCA_002315995.1 Bacteroidales bacterium UBA1751
CTATTATGAGAAACTACATACACCAGATAGATTCCCTCAACACTCTCAATATGTCACTCCGCGCTGAGGCAACTCAGGCAAAGCAGGAGGCACAGGAGAGCCAGCAGAAGTACAACGACCTCAAGACTACAACCGAGGATCTCTCAAAGCAGGTTGCTCAGGGTTCTGTACTCAAGGGACGTGGACTCAACATGGTTGGAATCAATGATAAGGGTAAGAGTACCGACAGAAGCAGCCGTACAACCAGATTCAAGGCTTGCGTGACTCTCATAGAGAACAGCATTGCCAAGAAGGGTCCAAAGACCATATATATAAGAATAAAGGGACCTGATGGCATTCTCATGACATCTGATCAGCAGGAGATATTTGAGGTTGCTGGTGAGCAGCTTCTCTGCTCGGCACACAGGGAGGTTGACTATCAGGGTGAAGAGGTTGAGGTATGTATCTTCTTCCAGCCTGGCGTAAAACTCACAAAGGGTGTTTACACTGTTGACGTCTTCTCAACAGATGGCAAAATAGCCAGCGGGGACACCTATTTGAAATAGTTTCTGGAATATGGATATACCGGACTGCTTTTGGGATTTTGCCCCATTTCGGTCCGGTATTGTTTTTATTTATGGCAGGCATTTACATTCACATACCGTTCTGCAGCAGGTTCTGTACATACTGTAACTTCTATTCCGTAGGAAGACTCTCCCTGCGGAATTCTTTTGTACAGGC
>DCHN01000048.1:859-6376 GCA_002315995.1 Bacteroidales bacterium UBA1751
CTGTCGGGGCTGAAGGAGTTTACCGTTGAGGTGAATCCGAACGATGTAACCCCACAGTTCGCATCATTTCTGAAAAGGCTTGGGGTGAACAGGGTCAGCATGGGAATACAGTCTTTCAATGATGCTCATCTCAAATGGATGAACAGAAGACACTCCTCAAGTGAAGCAGTTGAAGCTTTCAATAATCTGCGTTCAGCCGGGTTTTCGAACATAAGTTGCGATCTTATTTTCGGTTTTCCCTCTCTATCTGCTTCAGAGTGGTTGGAAAGCATAGCCAAAATGGTTGCGCTTGCACCGGAGCACATCTCATGCTACCAGATGAGTGTGGAGAAGGGTACTCCGCTTGCTCTATGGCAAGTGGAAATGCCTTCACAAGAGGAGAGTGCAAACCAATACTCTGTGCTGCAGAGGGAACTGTTAGTTGCCGGATATCAGCAGTACGAAATTTCCAACTTCGCGTTGCCAGGCTACGAGTCAAAGCACAACTCCTCATACTGGAACGCAGCGCCGTATCTGGGCTTCGGACCGGGGGCGCACTCATTCAACGGAAAGTGCAGGAGTTGGAATGTGCCGGTATTGAAGCGTTATTTGGAGTATTGGAATGAGGGGGAAGCGGCAAAAGATGTTACAGGCTCTGAGCAGCTTACTCCAGAGAATCTCTTCAATGAGATGATTATGCTGGGGCTAAGGCAGGTGCGCGGAGTGAGCAAATCTGCACTTGAGGCATTACCGTATTACCATTTGGTGCACAAAGAAATCCTCCGCCAAAAAACTCTGGGAAATCTGGAGGAGGATAATGGTTATATACGCATCCCGGCATCAAAGCTCTTCATTTCTGACAGCATCATACGGGAACTCTTTGTATAAGTAACAAACCCCGTTCACAATGAATGATGTGAACGGGGCTTGATTCATTTATGGTTCAATTAGCAGAACTCCTCGCAGGTTGGAGCAAGGTTACGGTCGCCCCAGCCGTTGTCAACTCTTGCACATGCGGGCCAGAACTTGTTCTCCTTGAGCCACTCGAATGGATATGCGGCCTCTGTTCTGGTGTACTTGTGGTTCCACTCGTCTGCGCAGCACTCAACTGCAGTATGAGGACTCATTCTTACAGGGTTGTCCTCTGCATCGAATTCACCGCTCTTTATCTTGTCGCACTCATGCTTGATCTGCTTGAGAGCATCAGCGAATCTGTCGAGCTCTGCAAGCGGTTCACTCTCGGTAGGTTCAACCATAAGGGTCTCGTGTACTGGGAAAGAGAGTGTAGGTGCGTGGAAGCCGTAGTCCATAAGACGTTTTGCAAGGTCGGTGGCATCAACACCATACTCAGCTTTGAAGTGACGGCAGTCAATGATGCACTCGTGACCTACGCGGCCTGTAGCACCATGATAGAGTGTCTGGTATTCAGGAGCGCACTCTGCGGCAATGTAGTTTGCATTGAGAATTGCAACCTGGGTTGATTTCTTCAAACCTGCAGCACCGAGCATCTTGATATATGCGTGGGTAATAGGGAGAAGAAGAGCGTTTCCATAAGGGGCTGCAGATACTGCATTCACACCCTTTCCGCCGCACTCCTCTACTACTGGGTGACCAGGAAGGTATGGAGCAAGAGCCTTTGTACAGCAAATAGGACCAACACCAGGACCACCGCCACCGTGAGGCATTGCAAATGACTTATGGAGGTTGAGGTGACATACGTCGGCGCCAATGTAACCAGGGCAGGTTACACCAATCTGGCCATTCATGTTTGCACCATCCATATATACAAGACCGCCGTTTGCGTGAATTGTGTCAACAATCTCTCTGATCTTTACCTCAAAGATACCATGTGTTGAAGGGTAGGTTATCATAAGGCCTGCAAGGTTCTCCTTGTTCTCCTGAGCCTTCTGTTTGAGCTCCTCAACATTGATGTTTCCACCCTCGTCGCATCCTACAAGAACAATCTTGAAGCCTGCCATTGCAGCAGATGCAGGGTTGGTGCCGTGGGCTGAGGTTGGAATTATAATGGTATCCCTGTTCTCCTGACCTGTTGCACGGAGGTAACCTCTTATTGTAGAGAGGCCTGCATACTCACCGGCAGCGCCTGAGTTAGGCTGGAGGGAGCAGGCATAAAATCCTGTAATTGCACAGAGGTCAGCTTCAAGCTCCTTTATCATCTGAAGGTAACCCTCAACCTGGTTGCTTGGAGCGTATGGATGAACATTGGTGAGTTCTGCCCATGAGAGAGGGAGCATCTCAACTGCAGCGTTCAATTTCATTGTACAACTTCCAAGTGGAATCATTGAGTGTGTAAGTGAAATATCCTTGCGCTCAAGTTTCTTGATGTATCTCATCATATCTGTTTCAGAGTGGTATTTGCTGAATACAGACTCTGTGAGAATTGCGCTTTCACGGGCCATGAAGCTATCTTGTGCAGGGTGAGCACAACCGTTCGGGGTCACACCAAAAATGGCGAGAACAGCTTTGGCCTCCTCACAGTTTGTGAGTTCGTCGAAGCTTATCTTCACCTTGCCATCTTCAATATAGTTGAAGTTGTAACCTGCAGCCTCTGCCTTTGTCTTGATGCTCTTGATGTCGAGTGCTGCACCTTTATAACCCTTAATGGAGATGGTATCATAGAAGTGCTCGCATTCGAGCTCATAGCCTGCCTCCTTGAGGAAACCTGCAATGCCATGTGCATATTGTGCAACCTTGGCTGCAATATCCTTTACACCCTCAGCTCCATGATATACTGCATACATTCCGCTCATTGTTGCCATGAGAGCTGTTGCTGTACATACGTTTGAAGTGGCTTTCTCTCTCTTTATGTGCTGCTCACGTGTCTGGAGTGCAAGTCTTACGGCCTTGTTTCCGAGTCTGTCAACAGATACGCCAATGATTCTTCCAGGTATGTTTCTCTTGAAGGCATCTTTTGTTGCCATATATCCGGCTGTAGGGCCACCGAATCCCATAGGAAGACCGAATCTCTGTGCTGAACCAACTGCGCAGTCAGCACCCCATGCTGCAGGCTCCTTGAGAACTGCAAGGGCAAGAAGGTCGCAGTATGCAGTTACAAGACCGCCTGCTGCATGAATCTTCTCGCAGAATGCTGTGTAATCCCTCACTTCACCGTTTGAGGCAGGATACTGAACCATTGCGCCGTAGCACATAGGCTCTACTTCGTATGTTTTGAAATCACCAGTGTGAATCTCTATGCCAAGGCCTTTTGCCCTTGTCTTGAGAACTGAAAGAACCTGAGGGTAAACGTTGTTGTCAACGAAAATCACATTCTTTCCAGCTTTTACAGCTTCGCGGCCACGGAGCTCGTACATCATTCTCATAGCCTCACCAGCTGCCTGCGCATCGTCCAGCATTGAACAGTTGGAGAGGTTGAAACCTGTAAGTGAACTGATCATTGTCTGGAAAACGAGGAGGGCCTCAAGTCTTCCCTGTGAAATCTCAGCCTGATATGGAGTGTATGATGTATACCAGCTTGGGTTTTCAAAGATATTTCTTACAACAACAGGAAGAACGCCTGTGCCAAAGAAACCCTCACCAATGAGTGAACGGAAATCCTTGTTCTTTGAAATCATTTTCTTGAGAGAAGCAAGATATGCGTTTTCTCCCATAGGTTCATCCAGCTTGATATCCTCAGGAAGAAGAATATCAGATGGAACAGTCTCTTTTGTGAGTTCATCCAGACTCTTCAGACCAAGGCGGTTGAGCATGAATTGAATATCCTTCTCTCTTGGACCAATGTGTCTGTCAGCAAAATTATATGCCATACTACTATTATTATATTGTTAATTGATTATTGTCTCTGCGCTTCAGCGAAAAATTTGAAAACAAATAAGTAACAAAAATAACACTTTTCAGCAAATTCCCATTATAACCAATGATAATAATCGGCTTTCAATTTGAAAGTTCAAAGAAATCACCTCTTTTGCAGAAAGGTGATATCTGTTGAAAAATAATTGACAACAAAGTGTAAAGTGCTTGTTTTCAATAAAAAAATATCTACCTTTGGGGTGCTTTTATTTTATAATGGGGGTTGAAGGCATTGTAATCAAGTAGACAACTTACAAATTGTAACTAAAACATAAATATTATTACAAATTCTTAATATTAACTTAATTTTTAACAAATGAAAGGTATTAAACTATTTTTCACAACATTGTTCCTTGCCGCAGTAACATGCGCGTATGCACAGAACATACAGGTTTCAGGAACAGTTTATGATGATCAGGGTGTTGCCATACCTGGAGCAGCCGTTAAAGTAGTCGGCGGTTCTACTATTGTGGTAACTGACATTGATGGTAAATACAAAGTCAATGCTCCTGCAAACGGTGCCCTCAAGTTTGAGATTTCAGGCTACAAAGAGGCTACCGTACAGATTCAGAACAAATCAGTCGTTGATGTGACTCTTGCAATTGAAATGGAGCAGTTGGACGATGTTATGGTTGTTGCTTATGGTACCGTAAAGAAGGAGTCCTTCACAGGTTCCGCATCAACTGTAAAGAAGGAGGATATCACAAAGAGATCTGTAAGTAACATTACAAAGGCTTTGGATGGTCTTGCTCCTGGTGTTGTTTCAACATCCGGTGGTGGACAGCCTGGTTCAGTTGCTTCAATTCAGATTCGTGGATATGGTTCAATCAATGGTTCAACCTCACCTCTCTATGTAGTTGACGGTATTCCATTCGACGGCTCAGTTACATCAATCAACCCTGCCGACATTGAGTCAGTATCAGTATTGAAGGATGCCTCTGCAGGTGCCCTCTATGGTGCTCGTGGTTCAAACGGTGTAATCATGATTACTACAAAGCGTGGTTCAAAGGACAGAACACACGTATCTTACAGAGGCCTTGTTGGTGTGTCATCACGTTCAATAAAGGAGTACGACCTTGTTAACATGAACGAATTTGTTGAGTTGACTTGGGAGGCTTACAAGAACGGCTACCAATACAAATCAGGCTATTCGCCAGAGCAGGCCATTACCATGGCAAATCAGTCCCTTGGAAAGAACCTTGGCGGTGAGTTCTACAACCCTTGGAAGAACAAGACTTGGGCAACTCTGATTGATCCTACCACAGGCAAGATAGCTTCTGATGCTGGTACTCCTGCATGGAACGAGAACTGGATGGACGAGATTACAAAGAACAATGCAATAAGAACAGAGCATAACCTAAATATCAGTGGCGGTAACGACAAGACACAGTATATGATCTCTCTTGGCTACCTCTATGAAGATGGTGTTCTGCGCAGCACACACTTCGACCGTTACAGCGGAAAGGTAAGTGTTGACCATCAGGCCAAATATTGGTTGAGAGGTGGTTTCAATGCAAATCTTTCATATACCAAGTCAAACCAGCCTAACCAGACTTCAGGTTCATACACATCAAACGTATGGTACACCGCGCAGTTCATGGCTCCTATCTATCCTATGTATTTGAAGGATGAGAATGGTAAGGATGCTCTTGATGACTTCGGAAATCGTCAGCTCGACTATGGCGACGGTAAATTGAACGCCAGACCAAA
>DCHN01000086.1:0-12304 GCA_002315995.1 Bacteroidales bacterium UBA1751
CTCAAATAATCAGGTGAACTTATAAAAAGGAGATCCATTCTCAGCACTACACCATCCAAGCTCTTTCTTGACCCAAGAATGAATCTCCTGGAAAGGTCCTCATAAAGCAACATAAACTTCACAACCTCATCATAATCTCCAAACACAAGAATGTGCGGATGAGAATCCTCTATACTAAACGCAACTACAACAACCCTGCAATTTGCCGCGCAAATACCAACCCTATTGAATGCAGCAAAAAAATCTCCCTCACAAACAATGAAATTCTTTGCATCCTCCCCGTTTGCAAAGAGATGATAATACCCTCTCTCCATATAATTCCTTTTTACAATTTTTTCTCACATCGCAAACTTAGAGAATTCGCCACCCCATTTCCAAGCATTTTCAACAATTTTGAAAAAGATACAAGAAAAGGCCTATGTTGTGCTGAAATCACCCCAGAATCAAAATCTTTCTTGCTATTTTTGCACTATGATGAACGCAGGAATAATTGTAGCAATGGAATCTGAGCAGAAGCTGCTCAGGAAAGCCGGAATACCCAACGTTGAACTCTCTGGAATAGGAAAGGTGAACGCAACTATCACCGCAACCAAAATGATTCTTGAGAAGCGTCCTACATGTATCATAAACTCCGGGGTGGCAGGCAGCGTGAACAAAGATGTAAAAGTTGGCCACATTGTTGTTGGAGAGCGCGTTGCATATCATGACGTCTGGTGTGGAGAAGGGAACCTTATGGGCCAGGTTGAAGGCCTGCCACAATATTTCAACGGCAACAGTCATCTGCTGCAACTCACCAAAGAGGCGGCAGAAGAGCTTGCGAACACCGAAAACACCTCTATTGCTGGTGCTGGTAAAGTTGCAGGAGACAATATTACAAAGGTTCATTTCGGCCTCATAACCTCCGGGGACCAGTTTTACATAAGCCAGCAGGAAGATCAGCGAATTCTGAAACTTTACCCTCAATGCCTGGCCTGTGACATGGAATCAGCCGCAATTGCCCAGGTGTGCCACAAATTCGGCGTACCATTCATAAGCATCCGCATAATAAGCGACGAACACCTCACAGACGCCGGCCAAAAGGAGTCCTACTCCAGTTTCTGGCACCAGGCTCCCCTCACCTCCTTCAACTTCCTCAACAGAATTCTTGAAAAAATATAAACTGCTCCGCCCACCACGGGCTGCCAGACACGGGCAAGCCAGACACGGGCCACCCGTGTCTGGCCAACCAACATCATCTTTCCAAGAGAAAAAGAAAAGCGCCCGAAGAACCGGTATCCTCCCGACGCTTTTCACTTCTAGAAAAATATAACATCAGCAAACATAGCACTCAAAACACCATAAAACCAAGCATTTTCAACAATTTTGAAAGATATACAAGGAAACGCATAAAATTGTCGAAAATCCACCCTTTTGAAAATGCATTATTGCTATTTTTGTACAAAAAAGTTGGCCACCGCGGGCCACCTGTGTCTGGCCAACAAGAACAACATTCCCTTCAAAACCAAAAAATATGACAAAGATTATCACAGCCCTGGCAGCCGCCGCAGTAATCTGTTCCTGCACCAACAAAGCCCCTAAAGTTCTCGTACTTTACTACTCACAAACCGGAGCAACAGCCCAAGTTGCAGAAGAAATTGCAAAGCAAACCGGAGCTGATATTGAAAGAATAGATGTTGTAGAGGTATACAACGGCGATTTTGACGCAACTATTCAACGATGCCTCGGCGAGAGGGAGAGCGGCTTCACCCCCACCCTTGTGCCAATAAAATCGGACCTTGCGGAATATGATACCATTTTCCTCGGCTATCCCGTTTGGTTCGGCACATACGCCCCACCGGTCAAAGCCCTCATCGACTCCATTAACCAGACCGGCATCAATACCGAAGGCAAAAAAATAGTACCATTCTGCACCTTTGGAAGCGGCGGGCTAGAATCAAGCTCCGCAGACCTTCTTGCTGCCCTCCCAACCTGGGCGATAGCTCCAGGCTTCGGCATTCGCAATGCGCGTCTACAGCACGCCTCTGAGGAATTGAACCGTTTCCTCATTGAAAACGGCTACAAAGAGGGTGAAATTGGGCCACTTGCAGAGTATTCAGAGCAGGGAGCCGTTACACCGGAAGACGCTTTGAAGTACTGGGAGGCAGTTGACGGCTATCCGTTCCCAATGGGAGAACCAGTTACAGCAGCCTGCAGACCTGCAGAAAAAGGTGGAACAGATTACATATTCGTTGTTACCAGCACCGACCGCGACGGCAACCAAGTTGAAGGCAAAGTATACGTAACCGCACTCGATGGGCAAAAAGCCGAATTCACCCGCGCAGTAAGATAGTACTTGGCCAGACACAGGTGGCCTGTGTCTGGCCAATAGAACCGCAAAAGTTGGCCACCGCGGGCCACCCGTGTCTGGCCGACAACAACAAACCCCAAATAAGCAACTATAAAAATAATGTATACACTTGAAAACGAATATTTAAAGGTGCAAATTGCCGCACACGGAGCTGAACTCAGCAGCATTGTATCAAACGGCAGAGAATATCTTTGGGAAGCCGACCCCAAATTCTGGGGCAGGCATGCACCAGTGCTCTTTCCTATTGTAGGCAAAGTAATAGGAGGAGAATACAGGCTTGGAGGCAAAACATACAAACTTGGCCAGCACGGATTCGCCCGCGACAATGATTTCGAATGCGTAGAGGCAACCCAGAATAGTGTGAAACTCATTCTCCGAAGCAACGAACAGCTCAAGAAGGTGTATCCTTTTGACTTCACCCTATTGGCATCATTTACCCTTGGCAGACGAACACTCAAGTGCGAATGGGTTATAGAGAACTGCGGCACTGATATTATGCACTTCCAGATTGGCGGCCATCCTGCGTTCAAATATATGGATTATCCAGAAGAGTACACTCAAGGCAGCCCTGCGGTTGAAGGCGATTCATGCAAGCTTGCTACACTCTCATGTGAGCGCGGAAGTATCCGTTTTCTCAATAATGGCAAACCGCTGGAATCCTTTAGAGCCAAGAACATCAGTCCGGAGGTGCTCATTGCCCCAGGAGATCATGAAATTCCCCTGACAAACGGCTGTATGCCACTCTCATCAACCACCTTCGATAGCGGAGTCTTCGTCCTTGAAGGGAGCCAGAGCGACCAGATCCAACTGCTCGACACCAACGGGAAGGTATATCTTGAACTACGCTCAAAGACTTCACCTGTACTTGGAGTATGGGCGCCAGACCACAAGAACCCACCATTCGTATGCATAGAACCATGGATGGGCCGCACCGACAACGCAGGTTTCACCGGAGACTTTTCGGAGAAACCATTCATGAACCACCTCCCATTGGGCCAAACAATGACCTTCGGCTACGAAGTGGAAATACCAGAAAGATAAAGCCAGAGCGTTGAAGCCAGAGTGCACAACTGGGAGCCACGAGCAGAGCGTATAAGCCCGAAAAGCAGTCACCCCTCCCAGAAGTGCATCTATGGCTGGTCACTGCTTTTCACCCCCATTAATAACACCACCGCAAAGCAGACACCCCTCTTAGAAGCATCTCCAGGGCCGGTCATCGCTTTTCACCCCCATTAATAACACCACCGCAGAGCAGTCACCCCTCCCAGAAGTGCATCTGTGGCTGGTCTCTGCTTTTCCCCATTGTGACAATACATTCAAATAAACATTTTTTTGCAAAAGCTGAAAAGCAGCAATAACTTTGCAGCACTTTTCAAGGGGATGTTTTTGGTTTTGACATCAGATTAATTGGAAAGTAAGCACGTCCGGCGTTGTGGGAATGGCCGGTTAACTCAACCCTCAAGCCTATAACTGGCGAAAACAACTATGCACTCGCTGCGTAATTAAGCCAAGCTTAATTCCTTAATCTCCCGGCCCAGGGCCGCCGAGACGAGTATCCCGCCGGACTTTATGGTCCGCTATGTTCCGGCAAACGGGGTATCATTCAAACGGACTGCGTGTGCCTATTCCTCTGTTGGCACACCAAGATTCAGAGGATAAGGTTAAGATGGCCTGTCTCCCGGCAGTCTTTTCCCCACAATCAAAGAGAGAATAAGCGTGTAGAAAGCTTTTTGGTGGTCTGCTTGGACCCGGGTTCGACTCCCGGCATCTCCACTACTTTTTAAGGGGCTCTGCCCCTGTGACCCCGCTGAACCGCTCCCGGGCTATACCGAACCCTAGGTCTTGGTGCGCGCAACGACGGGTTCGCGCCCTCCGCTAGGCTGCTGATGCAGCCTTTTTTATTCCCTACACGCCTCTACAAATACCTATTGAGATAGAAAATTGCCGAGTTCAAGCAAAAAGTGTGTGTAATTTTGATTTTTACACACAGTTCACGATGGAATTCCCCTTTTGTATGAAATATTGATTAAATGGATATTGCCGCCACAAAAATAAATGCATTAAATTTGCAATGGTGGTATATAATACTCTGTCTCCAGTACAAAAATCAACAAGAGAATCAAATAAGATGGGAAGATTGAAAATCATAACAGCAAAGGCATTGGGCAACCTTTGTATTGAGATTGTGTTCAACGATGATACGCGTCAAACAATCAATGTCGGGCAATTTATTCGCCTTCATCCTCATCCTCAATACAACAAGTACCTCAACGAAGCAGAGTTCGAAAAATTCATCCTCGATGATGGAAACATTGTATGGGGAGAAGATTGGGATTTAATATTCCCTATTGAACAATTGCACGCCGGTGCAATTGCATAATGTTTCCAACGTTCGCTCCCCGCAGACCTCCGGGTCGGCGGGGAGTTTTTATTATGTCAAAAAGTCTTCCCTGTATCAGTTGTCCTAATTGTCCCACCCTTTGAACAAGTATCAACAATCGTTGGTGGGAAAAGTGTGTGTGATTTCAGATTTACACACATTCATATGTGTAACAATAGATATCAAGATGGTTGACAAAAAAACAATTACTTAAAAAAAATAAACCTATATTTATGAATTCTTGATACAATCTTGTTTACATAAGAAAAAAAATATATAACTTTGTCAACCGATAAACTCATACAATATATGCAGACAAATTTAGAAATATTCGCAATGCGACTGAAGCAAGCAAGGATACTCAAAAAGATATCTATGGACAAGCTTGTTGGACTTATTGGTGGCATTGTTTCCAAACAGGCAATTTCGAAGTATGAGTCTGGCAAGATGATGCCAAACAGTACTGTCCTAATTGCTTTCTCCACCGTTCTGGATGTTGAACCAGATTACTTCTTTCGTCCTTACTTATTCGACGCAAATGAGTTTGATGTATCATTTAGAAAGAAGTCAAATACCAGTGTAAAAGATGTCAATGCTCTTAAGGTTCAGATTCAAGACCAAGTGGAGCGTTATCTTGAAATTGAAGAATTGCTCGGAAAACCTGTTGACTGCATTCAAAAGAAGGCAGGAGAGATTCTCACATCTTCAGAGCAGATGCGCCAACTCGCGCATGAAATTAGAAAAGAATGGAATTTGGGCAATGATGCCATCGCTAATGTTCAAGATACTCTGGAATCTAAAGGTATAAAGGTTATCTCCACAGAGGCACCCGATAGTTTTGACGGAGTAAGTGGCATTGTCAACGGAAATGACTACATCATTGTGTTTAATAGTTGCAAGTCCAATGTTGAACGCAGGCGTTTTACCGGTATGCACGAACTTGGACACCTTTTGTACAATGACAGATTCTCTGCAGACCTGACTCAGCGCCAAAAAGAAAAGCTCTGCGATACATTTGCAAACGAAATGCTTCTTCCAACCGAACCCCTTCAGAAAATATTCAAACCTGGTGAGAAAATTTCTACAACAGAGTTAAGGCAGCTGCAACTTATTTATGGAATATCAATAGATGCTATCATGCACAAACTGCTTGATATCGGCATTCTCAGTGAAAGCAAATATAAGTCATACTGTATAATCAAAAGCAAGAATGATGCTCTGAAAAAATTTGTTGAAAAATCAAGATATGTAGAAAATATGACAAACAGGTTTGAGACAATGGTATATGCGGCTGCAGCGAAGGATTTGATCAGTACTTCAAAAGCAGCATCACTACTTCACTCTTCAATTGGAACAGTACGTAAACACCTCAATGTAATCTGATGAAGACTATAGTTGTAAATGATACCAATGTTTTCATAGACTTGCTTGATGTGAGTTTATTGGAACAGTTTTTCCTTTTGCCGTGGGAGGTTCATACCACTGATTTCGTGATGCTGGAACTATTGAAGAACGGGCAAAAAGATACTGTTGCAGCCTATGAGAGCAATGGTTCTTTACATATTGCCACGTTCAAACCTGAGGAACTCAGCGAAATAGGTATTCTGTACAAAAAAATAATCAGGAAATCAAAGGTATCTCTTACAGATTGCTCTGTCTGGTATTATGCCGAGCGCAATAACTATACCTTATTGACAGGAGATCGTAAGCTCCGCAACTCTGCCCTCAATGATGGTGTGGAAATTCGTGGTATCATATATGTGTTTGATGAGTTAGTCGCAAACGGCATACTGTCGGCAAGTCAGGCAGCGGAAAAACTTAATCTTCTTAAATCTATCAACCCTCGTCTTCCGAAAACTGAGATTGAAAAGCGTCTCAAACAATGGAATGGCAGACAAAATAAAGAAGGAGGTCACCTATGATATAACACATTTTTGTGGGCGGAAAAAATCCTCATATTATTTGGCCATAATATGAGGAAAATAGAGACTTGCATTCGTCGATTTCAAGGTCTTCAGCCCAATCAGCTCGAGAATGGTACGTCAATTTGGTTTTCAAAGGTACATACTTTTTGAAATAATTGCGCCAATAGCTCTAAAAATCGGCATTAATTTTACATTTAGCGTGGTAAAAGGAGACCACATTAAACAAAATGCCATATGAATTTCACATTAGGCGCCCCTTGTTCGCAAGAGCAAGTATCCCATATCCGGCCTAAGCCGAAAAGGGAAAGACAATCGCACTATCGTGCGCACATAGCATCTATTTGCTACCCTGAGATTTCGCAAGGGCTCATTAAGATTGCGCCATACGACATGCCCGTAATTCGTCCCAATAATATCATTCCGATGGTATCTGACACGACTCCATTCGACAGAATTACGTCCAAATCTTCCAACCGTGATTCTATTGTCATATTTTATATCAATGATGATAGATTCGCCAACAGGCTGACACATCCTTGGGACTATACTTCAGTTTTACAACAGTATGAAGGTGTTATTGCCCCAGACTTATCCATGTATATTGACATGGACTATCCGGAACGCTTATCCAACAATTATTGGAATAAGGTGCTAACTGCATACTGGCAAAACCGAAACGTAAACATCTATCCTAATGTGTCGTGGAGTCTACCTGACAGTTACGAATACTGTGCAGCAGGTCTGCCTCACAGATCCGTTATTGCCATTAACAGTATGGGTGTTCTAAAAGAAAACTTCAGTCAAGCCATTTGGTTGGATGGATATGACTACATGCTTAAAACTCTGGAGCCAACATGCATTCTTCGCTATGGGCCTAAAATTATTGGCGAAGATGATAGTCGAAGTATATATCTGGAGAATAAACAATTAAGTCTCTTGAGATATGGGAGCAAACGGTAGTAAAGCGAGCGGCATTCTGGAAAATCCAGCAGGCCGCATATATCACACAGTAATTAACATTACTGACAATATTAAGGTCGTAGAATCCAATAATAAGAATGCTAATGTAAAACTTCCGGAAGAGAGTCATACTCCAAACAGAATCTATGTAGTCATAAATAAACCTTCCACAGAGAAGAAAGGGAAAGTTGACCCTCATGCTGGGAAATTGAAGTCAATAGCTGTTTACGGACCTGACTGTAAGAAGTTATTTGAAATTCATGTTGATCATACTCATAATGGAATGACCATCCATTTTCATCCTTGGGAAAACGGGAGCCCAGTTAAAGTTGGATCTGGTAAGAATTCTCCTAATAAAGCATTCCCATTGACTCCAGAAATGAAGAAAATATTGGAAATTGTTAAAAAGAAAGTTCCACATGCAAACTGAAGGGATACCTTGGTCTGAATTCGTCGCATATGACCTGTTCGGCAATGAATACAACTGCAAATATCCGCCTAACAAAAATCTATATGGACTTGATTTTGAGGGTTACGCTACACCAAATCAATTGACTTTTTTCTATGACTTCTGCATCAACCAATACGGAGTAGCATTCTACTATGAAGGGAACGACTATGAAGCGGCATTTACAGATAATGGTCCAATTCTGAGTAACCACACAACCGGTGACATTCAAGGTCCGTTTGAGGATGCGGTTAATCTTATTGAGTGCTCAATCCTCAACGGAAAGACTCTAATATCAGTTATTGATGAATTAGAGAATGTAGTATTACACTAATTGAATCAATGCTTCCAACGTTCGCTCCTCGCAGATCTTCGGGTCGGCGGGGAGTATCAAAATCGTTGGTGGAAAAAATGTGTGTAAAAGTGTGTGTAAAAATTACAATCAACTGATTTTCAGTATAGAAAAGTAGTCCCGGCATCTCCACTACTTTTTAAGGGGCTCTGCCCCTGTGACCCCGCTGAACCGCTCCCGGGCTATACCGAACCCTAGGTCTTGGTGCGCGCAACGACGGGTTCGCGCCCTCCGCTAGGCTGCTGATGCAGCCCTTTTTCTTTTTAAGGGGCTCTGCCCCTGTGACCCCGCTGAACCGCTACTTGGGCATTGGGCCATGGGGCTCACGTTGAGGCGGCATATGGTGAATTCCATGTTCATTACCAATTCTTCCATCATTACCGCTGTGCATTCTTCGTCCAGCCTCATTCTCAATTCGATACATCATCTGTATCTGGCTAGGCTTCATGAATTCCTTGAATTTTGCGTAGTACTTCTTTCTTGTTTGGAGAATCTTATCACTTACGGCAAAATTATGCTGTATGGCCCTGTCAATCTCTATTTCTTTATTGTTCTCCTGCGGAGGTCTGACATTCTTGACAATAGCATCAATTTCCTTTCTGAATGCCGTATACTCTTTAATGAACCTTGCTTCTGTTTGTTTATCAAGATCCAGCCACAAGACAATATCTCTTGCCTGCATCTGAAGAATTTCTTCGTCACTCATACGTTCAGACGGAAACGGTCTGGGCTGAGCGCCTAACAGAAATGAAAGAAGTCCAAGACAAATAGTTAATGTAATCTTTTTCATTATTGATGTGTTGTAAAGTGTACCTGAAGGAAGATATCATATTCATACATACCGGCCAGATTGTTTGAGACAACTTCATTGCCTTGAATATCACTGTTGGAAGTGCTTACCAATAATGGAATGACAACAAGAGCGGCTGCAACAACAACTGCAGCAACTGCATATTGCATTGTGCGTTTTCTGTTGCGATATCCAGCCATTGCATTACTCCTGAAGTCATCAAAGAAACCAGCAGGAACAGTATACGGATTATATTTGTTCTTCATGGATATATTGAATTACTTTCTTTTTTGCAATGTGATAGTTTACACGTAAAGTATCTACGCTTGAGCCTGTTATTTTGCTTATTTCTTCATATTCCATTTCATCAAAGAATCTGAGATTAAAAACAAGTTGCTGAGTTTTAGGTAGTTTCAAAATAGCTTTATGCAAATCAACAGCTACAGCCTTCTCATAATCCACAAATGGGCTGGATTCAATCATTTCGCACAAGTAATCCGAAATCTCCTCGCATCGCAATTTCCCAGCTTTTTTCTTCAGAAACTTGTTGGCTTTATTGGTAGCAACAGTGTATATCCAGGACTTTGCCTTTGCGGGATTTCTCAATTGCCAAAAATGCAGGAAAATACTGGATAAGGTCTCCTGAAGTATATCTTGAGCATCTTCATGGCAAACTACAAGACGACGTATATGCCAATATAGAGGTTCACTATACTCTTTGACCAAAGATTCAAATATACCTGCATTAATCATATCTATTTACCTGCCCCAGCCGCCGGGCCCACCTCCCATATTACCTCCTCCACCGGAATTGCTCCCGCTTCCGGATGAGTATAAATAGGCTGTAACATTAGATGTATTTCCTCCTGTTGCAGTTCCACCTATGGAGACAATACCATTTAAATATGTTGTAGCGCCACTTACAGTAGCCGAAGTTTTCAAAGAGTAACTTGAGCCATTTACAAACTGAGAAGAGGATATATACAGGCCTGTTCCGCCAAATGAAGGTGCTTTGAAGGAAAAAAATGCATTTTCGCCGTTGCAGAGTGTGTACATTACATTTCTGTTCCACGAAGTGCTTATCACCGGTTGACTGATGTAAGAATTATTCTCCAAACCACCCATTGCAATTACATTCCCCCCTATTATATAGAGCCTGTATCCCCCTTCCGTATTGGCGTCAATTCCCACTTCCGCATTTCCGCATCCCACTGCAAAAACGGTTCCACCCCTTATTATCAGGTTCCCGTTTGCATCAAGGCCATCGTTACCGGTGGAACAAGCATAAACTACACCATCAGAGATTGTCATTGTCGACCCGGAGTTAATGGCATCATCACTTGATGTGGCACAAATGGTCCCACCACTAATGTATATTGTACCTTTAGCCTCAATTGCTTCATGAGCAGAAGCCGATGCAGTAACATCCGACTTAATAAATTCAAGATTCCCGTCAAACTTAAGTGCCTTGGAAGAGACGGAATTGTCTGAATCCGAGTTATCCCGCCCATTTAATCCGTAGTTGATTCCTGTTCCATAGTTGGCTCCGGATGCAGTTACATTAACCTTTCCTCCCTCAAAAAAGCCATTCACATCACAACTGATACACTTACAACCTGTTCCGCTTGCAGTTATGGAGAGTTCTCCACCCTGTATCACAAACAATTTGTCTGCCTTTATACCTGCCGCACCGGTAAGTTCAGAATCAACCATACCCGCAGATGCCCTGTTTACAAGCGTGATTTTGCCACCGCCAATGAACATCAAACTATCGGTTGACATGCATTTCTTTCCGGTTGCCGTGGATTCAAGAGTTACATCAACGTTACCTCCGGATACATAAATTGCATCTTTCCCCCTTAATCCGTGTCCCTTGGCTGAAGTTACCGTAATATTGGACCCGGACATAAAATGCAGGTAGTCATCGCTGGTAATACCAGCCTTTCCAACGGCAGTAACACTCAAAGAACCACTTCCGCTGAACGCCAGCTGACCTTCGCTGAAAATGGCAGCCTTCATATCCTCATCTTCCTTCTCCTCCGGGTATGTTCCATCCGAATTGACAACCCCATCAGATATTGAATTGACGCCCTCCACAACAATAAAGGTTCTTTTCTTGCTCTGGTTGTTTATGGCTGAACCCTTCGTATTTGTCAGTGACAAATTCCGAAGCACAATAGCCTGTTTCTTGGAACTGTAAAGTTTGAAACAACCATCACTGCACGTTCCGGAAAGAATATACCTGACACTCTTTTTCCCCGTATTTTCAGCAGTCACCCTAGCACCTTCATTCACTATGCTCACGCCAGCAACCCTTCCCTCTATTACAACATCAGTATTACTGTATAGTATAGATATTGAGCCGTCAAATTCAGTATTGTCCGGATTGTCTTCAACTGAAATATCATCAATAGTTACACCAGAGCTGGAAGGCCCAGCATCCGCAGGTGGATTTCCACTCTGATTCCAATTCTGCCCCTGTCCATTTCCTCCGGAAAAATCATTATCACGCATATCCGGACTTACAGTACACGACACAAATACAATTAATGAAGCTAACAGAAATAATCTTTTCATTTTTGTTCATAATTAACGTTACACTCTATTAAGAGTCCAGTTATGCACGAACATTAAATTGAAAGGATAAAAAATTGCGTTTCGAACTTTGATTCACTCAAGTCTTCCTGATTAATCTCTTTCGAAAATATCACGGGAGTAGACCTTCTCCCGCACGTCATCAAGGCACGAATCGTACCTGTTGGCAATAATTGCATCAGACTCTCTTTTGAAAGTCTCCAGGTCATTCACAATGAGTGAACCAAAGAAGCGCTCGCCCGAAGGAAGAGTTGGCTCATAAATAACGACTGAAGCACCCTTGGCCTTGATACGTTTCATCACCCCCTGAATACTGCTCTGCCTGAAATTGTCGCTGTTTGACTTCATTGTAAGCCTGAAAACTCCAATGGTCACACTCTTCTCAGACTTCGAATCATACAAACTGTTGCACCCGTACGCATAGTACCCAGCCTTACGCAGCACCTGGTCGGCAATAAAATCCTTTCTCGTCCTGTTGCTCTCAACAATGGCCGACATAATAGTCTG
>DCHN01000086.1:12451-13043 GCA_002315995.1 Bacteroidales bacterium UBA1751
GCATATGTATCAAGCTCATTAAAATAGCTCACACGCATCGCCAAATATGTATTGGCAAAAAGCTTCACCGCCTCGGCCTCCTTCATACCCATGAAGAGCGTAGGAACCCCCTCCTTCAACGCCCCCTCCTGAAGCAACTCCGCAAAGATTCTCGAGAACTCCTCCGCACGCGGATTTCCAACCGCCTCAATAGCCTCATTCTCAGCCAAGGAGCCGTTATCTACTCTTTTTATGCACTTTGGATAGCCAACTATTATCCTGCTCGGATACAAATTATCGAAAAGAGCCTTGCTCTCCCTCAGAAACTCAGGCGCAAAAATCAAATTGAACCTCTTGCCCTTCAACTCAGGCCTCTGAGCAAAGATGCCGGCATACTTCACGTACAAACTCCCGCAGTAACCCACAGGAATCGTACTTTTAATGACCATAACCGCATCCGGATTCACCCTCAGCACAAGATCTATAACCTCATCAACATGCGAAGTGTCAAAATGATTCTTCTGCGGATCGTAATTGGTAGGAGCTGCAATAACCACAAAATCTACATCCCTGTATGCCTCCTCCCCATTGAGAGTAGCCCTAAGATTCAATT
>DCHN01000086.1:13221-15047 GCA_002315995.1 Bacteroidales bacterium UBA1751
CTCAAGCCCACATACCCTGTGCCAGCCACCGCAACCCGAATATCCTTGAAATCACGCATATTACTTCTCACCAATAAGACCCATCAAATATTGCCCGTACTGATTCTTCAACATAGGAGCAGCTATTTCCTTCAACCTGCCGGCATCGATCCACCCATTGGCAAAGGCAATTGCCTCCAAACACGCCACCTTCAACCCCTGACGCTTCTCAATAACCTCAATAAAGGTAGAAGCCTCAGACAAAGAGTCGTGTGTACCCGTGTCAAGCCATGCAAAGCCGCGTCCAAGCGTTTGAACCTTCAAATCCCCATCGGCAAGGAACCACTGGTTCACTGTTGTAATTTCATATTCGCCACGTGCCGATGGTTTTATCTTCCCTGCTATATCCACCACTCTGTTCGGATAGAAATAGAGACCTACAACCGCATAATTGCTCTTCGGCTCAGCCGGCTTCTCCTCAATGCTCAGGCAGTTGCCCTCAGAATCGAACTCAGCCACGCCATACCTTTCAGGATCAGATACCCAATAACCGAATACAGTAGCCTTTGAATCCACCTCGGCAGCACGAACAGCCTCCCTCAACATACCGGAAAATCCTGCACCATAGAAGATGTTGTCTCCCAATACAAGACACGCACAATCATCACCAATAAAATCCTTGCCAATGGTAAATGCCTGCGCAAGTCCATCGGGCGATGGCTGCTCAGCATACTCCAAATGAATCCCGTAATCTGACCCGTCCCCAAGAAGTCTCTTGAAGCCAGGCAAATCATATGGTGTGGAAATTATAAGAATATCCCTGATTCCAGCAAGCATAAGCGCCGAAATAGGATAATAAACCATAGGCTTATCATAAATAGGGAGCAGCTGCTTGCTAACCCCCTTGGTAATAGGATACAACCTGGTGCCAGAACCACCGGCCAAAACAATTCCCTTCATAAAATTCAATTTATTCTTTAACGAGCGAAGATACGAAAAATATGCGAACGAACGCTCTGCAAAAGCAACTTCACCCAGCACCCCTTGCCAGTCAAACGGAACTTCCACGCACTCCGCCTATAATACAGCACATTGTCAAGCCACTTTCCACTCTTCTTGCCGCCCTCCATAACCTCATGGGCAAACCTTGCCGATAGTTTCTCATCAACTTCCACCTCCGGAACCCACGACGCATCCATACCCAAATATCTTATGAGCATATCATTAACAACACCGGCAAATCTCTCCATACCGGCCTCACGCCATATTCCGGAGACCAGCTTCCAATCTATCTCACTGTGGTGCGCCTTCAAAAATGTCAACCAATCACACAACTGTCGCAGATTTACATTATCATACGTAAAGTGCAACGACATGTGGTGGAGCAGATAAACAGCATTGAAGTTGGCAGAAGGAACAGATACACCATTACGCTCCACAAAACCAGTTGAAATAAGTTCAACCAATCTTTTTTCCAACCTTTCACGCCTTTCATCAATATCCTCGCTTCCACCAATAAAGTAATGATTCTCAACAGGAATATCTCTGTAAATAAAATGCGAATGCCTTGTCTTCTCATCCGCCTCCTCCACCTCAATACCCAACTCTCTTCTCACCAACTCATCTCCAAAACCGGCCGCTGGAACGCCATTACGCAGCAAAAAGAGATCAATATCACCCCTTGCCCTGTGAGACGGAACCGGATAGTCGAAACTCAGCCCATACCCCTTCATTAACACAGGCACAACCCCATGCTCCCTGAAGAATGCAATTAGAGTCTCCAAAACATCAGAAAGCTTCTCAAAATCATCTTCTGCCTGAAATACAGCCCCATACCACTCACGCCT
>DCHN01000086.1:15185-15948 GCA_002315995.1 Bacteroidales bacterium UBA1751
TCCTTCCAACCACAAAACCCTTCAGGGAAAGTCACCTCTCCCCTCCCCATAAGTTCCAGCCTCAGAAGCTGCAATAATATTTTCGAAACATCCTTCATATCAGGCTCAAAGGTACAAACATCAAAGCAAGAAAAAAACTGCCCTAAAACAATTATTGCTACCTTTGCAGATTAAACTGCAGGCAAAAATGGAACTATTTTTCCGTCTCTTCAGCATAAACATGCCACTTTGGGCAGTAACCACATCAACAGCCATGGCGCTGCTGGCGGCTTATATTATTTGCCTCATCAAAGGGAGAATGGATTTGGTTATCTTCATAAAAGCCCTGATTCTGGAGTATCTCTTCATCATTCTATTCATTACAATAATAAACAGAGTACCAAGTAAGGAATACAGAATAAATCTGATTCCACTCCAAAGCATAGACCAAATAAACAACGGCTATATTGAAACCCTCTACGAAAAGATTTACAACGTAATGCTGTTCATGCCGCTCGGACTCCTCGTAGGCCTGAAAACATCCATTAAAGATGCCCATGCACCAACAAAACGCAATATCTTAAGAATCTTATGGAGAGTAATTGGCTACGGTCTCACAACCTCAGCCACTGTTGAAATCATCCAATTCATAACCAAACGAGGGATGATGGAAACTGATGACATCATTTGCAACAGTTTTGGATATACCATCACCTACCTCCTCACTATTCTTTTATACAAGCTCTTTTCACACCCCAAAATTGAAGATAAATGATTGGTCATC
>DCHN01000056.1:0-122 GCA_002315995.1 Bacteroidales bacterium UBA1751
CAACGAGAGAGGTAAATCTAAATGATACGTAGTTTGGCGTAGGCCAGAACAAGGGTGCGGGTGTTGCCGTCGTCAAAGGCAACCTGCGCCTTTCTTCCTATTATGTCACCCTCAAGAGAGAG